>CAXFJI010000242.1:0-4742 GCA_964003275.1 uncultured Planctomycetaceae bacterium | reverse complement strand
CGCGGGTGTTGACGTGATTATGATCGTGATCATTTTCTCGGTTATTGTTAAACCAACTTTGCACACCCTCGGCAAAATACTCCGTGTGCGCTGTACTGGCATATGTGCCAGCCCATAGCCCTGCAGCCAAGGCAGCTTTCCATATCCGCTGAAGACGATCATCAAACGTGGGATCCAATCGATTGAGACCACGCAAGTGTAGCTGATGGGCAAACTCATGGATTAGGATATTTTCTTTTGCGTATGGATCGCCCTCGAAGCACAAAAGGTTTTCTTCCCCACAGCTTGCAACGGGTTGGTTCTCATCTCCCCCAAGGCCTCGGGCACGGCGATCCCACCAGTCAGACGATTTCCGGCCTTCATCAACAATGGACCTGTGTTCCGGTACATCAGTTGTAAATTCGTCAGCAGCCATCACGGTCAGACGTGATCCTCCATCGACCAGCGCTCGATGAAGATCAGGACGCTTTGCAAGCATCATCGAAATGAGATAGGCGGCTTCACGGAGTGCGTAGTCATCTACGTTGGCAGAGGAACAAATAAGATAGCCATCGAGGTTGAGCATCTTCTTATAAAAGCTATCAAGTTCAAGTTCATCAGGCACCCCGGTAATCCCACGATACGATGGCTGCGTCTGTGCATCCGGCACTCGAATCGGTGTGTTCGGGATGTCTATGACGGTGCTTTTTTCTTGTACCACAAAATATCCGATTGCCTCATCATGTGGATCACAAACAAGAAAGGCATGCTCCACAAACGAGTGAAGTGGGATCACTGCTCCTGGTTGAATGGCATACGTCTGGGCTCGCGTGCCGGCTGCATCGATCCAGTAGACGGTTACTGGCGAGAAGCGATTATTTCGGATCTGTACAACCCGTCTTCGCCCTCCATCTTCTGAAGAAGGACACGCTGATTGTTCACGAGGGACCCACTCAGGAGAGGATATCCCCTTGGTGTATTGTCGCGCTACGACTCTTGGTGCAAACCGTTCTGGGACATGAGCCCGCAGTGCTTTCAAAATGGCATCATACTCTGGATGTCCGGCAACATTTGACCACTCAAAAGGATCATCCTCAATACAATACAATTCCTCTTCACCGTTGCCATAGTGAATGTAGCGATGATCTTCTGAACTGATGGCAACACTCATTCCATCCGCCAGAAAAGTGTGACTGACGTATGGCCAGTCACACTCGTGGTCCCTGAGCAATGGCAGCAGACTTGGTCCTGAATGCGTGCTGTTCTCAGGAAGGCCCGCAAGCTCAGCAAGCGTTGGGAACAACGAAACAAGATTCACCGGTTTTGTGCAGATCGAGCCAGGCGTCGTACCCCCCGGTAGCGTTGGCGTACCTTTTGGAACTCGCACCATCAAGGGAACACGTGTCGACAAACGCCATGGAGTATATTTTTGCCAATGCTGTTTTTCCCCAAGGTGCCACCCATGATCCGACCATAGTATGACAATCGTTGTGTTGCGATGTGGTCCATCATCAAGGGCATCAAGAACACGCCCGACATTCCTATCAGCAAAGGCTATTGATGCCAGATAGCCTTGGATACCCTTTCGCCACTGTCGCTGCTCTCGGATATGTTTGAAATACCGATTCGGCCCGCGACTCTTTCCTGCCGGCGGCAAATCATCAAGGTCATCTGCTCGGTACCCGGGAGGTAATTTGATGTCTTCCAATGGAAACATGTCAAAGTATTTTTTTGGGTTGAACCATGGCTCATGTGGACGGTAAATACCACATGCCAGGAAGAATGGTGTATCGTGCGGACGTGCTAGTTGTTCACACACGTAGTCTGCAACCTTGACATCACCACCAAATTCTTCATCTGATACATCAAAGGCATGCCAATCAGTCTCAGAATACTGCCATGGTCCACCCACTGGTAACGACTTGGGTCGCTTGCCCCATGGCATGTGAGGCGGAAACGGGTTTTCTTGTGTTTTCTCTGGGTAGTAGGAATCCCAAGAAGGAGCATCGATAAAATAATGAAGGATTTTCCCAGATCCAGTGGACCAATATCCATGTCGGGAGAAAAAAGCGGAGAGAAGTTCGGTTGAGGGAAGTATCTCTCGCATCTTTTGACGGTTGTCATAGAGGCCTGACATGTGAGGTGACAATCCAGTCATAATGGCCGTTCGTGAGGGGTTGCATGCTGGAGCTGCACAATGGGCATTCGTGAACAGAAGCCCCGAGCGAGCCAAACGATCCATATTGGGTGTCATGGACTGGTCATTTCCACCCATGCAGCCAATCCAGTCATTCAGATCGTCAACTGCTATGAAAAGGATGTTGGGCTGCTTGGCTGTTGCAGCGTACCCAGCAGTCACTGCTACGAAGCACAACCATATATGCAAAACGGCTACCCGAAATGAAATACTCACAACGTTCCCCCATCTCACATCTGGCCTGCCTTTGAATCTATTTCTCGCGAATCATCAGCCTGTCTCTTGTCAAACACACGACTCTCGATGATTGCACTAGTATATGCTATTCGAGTGAACACGACTGCACTGAAAGATCCAATCATTCTTTGATCACCCAAGGATACACATTTCATGAAAACCCCACGTTTCGTCTATCTCTGTCTCATACTCTCATCCTGGCCGTGCATCACAGAAGCAACTCAAAAGAATGCAACGGGAAAACAGAGCAAGACAGCAGCATCGGCAAAACAGTCGCCTTCAAACAAAACAACCCAGGAACAGCCAGCCTTTCGATGGTCTAACCCTCCACGGGCAGTATCCAAGCACCTCAAACATGAAACGTTTCTCAGTCCATCGATGCAGATTGACGTTGGATACTATATCCTCCTTCCCCCTCAATACTCGGAGCAATCTGGGCCCTATCCAGTGGTCTACTATCTTCATGGTGGACGTCCAGGCAATGAACAGAAAGGGACGCGCCTTGCTCCACTGATCTTTCAGTGGATGAAAGAAGGGAAAGTGCCTCCGATGATTTATGTGTTTCTCAATGGTGGACCGGTCAGTCACTACAACATGCCTGACAGAAAACATGCCATGGGAGAAGACATTTTTATCAAGGAACTCATTCCACATGTTGATACGACCTATCGCACCATTGCATCACGCAACGGTCGAGGCATCGAAGGATTTTCACAAGGTGGCCGCGGAACAACACGAATCATGTTTAAGTACCCAGAGCTTTTCTGTTCGGCCGCGCCTGGTGGATCCGGTTACGCTACTGAAAAACGCATCTCAGAAAATAATGGACGGGAAAGCGATGCGCTGGTCTTTCAGCCAGGCGATAACACATGGGACTTGGCGAAAAAATATGCTTCTCAGAAAAACGACGCGGGACTGCCGATTCTAATTCATGTCGGCACGAAAGATTTTAATTACGAGGGAAATCTTGCCTATATGAAGCATCTCGAACGGCTCAACATACCATTTGAACAACTCATCGTCGAAGACACGCCTCATAGTGCCTTGAGAATTTATGAACGTGACGGCATCAGGCTTGCACAATTTCATGCAAAAAACTTTTCCCGGAAAAACTAATCTCAAGCCGGGACCTATTCGTTCAGCGTCCACACTCAAAGGTGTTTCATCATTTCGACGTCACTCAGGCAATGTAATCATCTGCTGAACAATAAAGTTCACCACCGGTGAAGGATCCTCTAAACCGTGAGGGTGATGTCCTTTCTCTTTGTCCTTGATGACAACAATTGTACCGCCCAGTTTTTTGTAACGAGACTCCACAAGCAATGCATTTTCTGAGGGCGGCACAACCTTATCCTGTTCACCAATGACATGGATCATCGCAATGTTATGGTTGACAAGCCGTAGAAGTGAATCAACTGGATTCCCGCTATAGAGCATCGCTTCTGATTCATTCTTAAAGCCATAGAGTTTCATACATGACAACCAGTCGCGAGGGCTTCCTTTCCCAGTGCCTTTTCCACCCGGCCAGCTTTTGAAGTCACACACGGGATTGTCACCATAAATAACTCTAACATTGTCTGGATATTCATTGGCATATCGCAACGCATAAAGGCCTCCACGACTGATACCAATCAGGGACGCTTTTCGAGCCAGACCACGTCGCATCAGTTCCTTCTGAAATGCAGCAAGCTGTTCAATCGCTTTGGGACAGCCGAAGGTGTTGCCAACATTGAGATAGACATGATGAAAACCTGCCTTCAGCAACTGTGGGGCACAACAACGCTGTGGAAAAGCATCGGGAAACATCATGCACCAGGACCATGGACGTTCTGGCACAACTGTTTTAGGACAAACAACCCAGGCGTGTTGGCCGTGAAATAAGAAGCGGTGGCGCTCATATCCATGCCAGGTATCAATCACCTCATCCGGAAACGACAGAGAGAGCGACACCCCACCCTGCGAAGAGGTCTCCACGGATTCAGCAGCACGTGTGATTGTGCGGGTATCTGCGGCATACAGACGATATCCAATGCAGGAAGTCACACCAATGAGCAGCGTGGCAACCATAGACGGCTTGATGCTTCTGAGTCGATCAGGGTTCCACATCACCACTACCTTTCTCAGACTGCGAAGTGATGCATTGAGAAATACGCGTAACATCGTATACGCAGCCAGCCCAGGTGCCACCGCTTGCCTGCTGTAAGATCGACCAAAGCCTTGTATCTTCTGGAAGTCGTGGATCTGGCGCAAGGTCAGCACGGATACTTCTGTTGGCCAAGACCTTCGCAGCCTCTTCCGGAGCAAATGGCTGCGTGAGATGTCCTGCGAG
>CAXFJI010000241.1:0-4750 GCA_964003275.1 uncultured Planctomycetaceae bacterium | reverse complement strand
CCACCCTGATAAGGACTTCCACCACCCCAACCACCACCAGCAGGACCTCCTGCACCAACACCCTCAAATGAGCTACCGTATCGGTCATACATCTCGCGCTTACTTGAGTCATTGAGAACGTCGAAAGCTGCCTGCACCTGCTTGAATTTCTCTTTCGCTGAATCGTCATCCGGATGTAAGTCAGGATGATATTTTCGAGCAAGTTCACGATACGCTTTTCGAATATCTTCAGCTGAAGCAGTTCGACCAACACCAAGCGTTTTATAATAATCTTCTGCCATCGTAGAGCAGTATCCCTCAAGGTTCAAAACCTTCATTCTATCAAAGAGGATTGGTTTCGCCCGTGTGTTCTTTCAAAACACGTGAATTTGGTATGTGCCGATGGACGGATGCCCCTCACCCCCACACAACCAGTGCCTCTTTATTTTTTTCCACCTCTTCTTGCACTTTTACTCGATCGTCGCGTCTGTGGGCGACGATTCGGACGTTGCATGGTTTTACTTGTTTTCTTCGATACTGGTAACGCAGCCGTCGCTTGGGGCTGCTGAGTAACCCGTGTGAGAAACTCCATTTGTGACCGAAGGGGCTCCTCACCATCACGAGGATGGGGAAGGTGATAGACACCATTTGCATCAAGACGACGGGCTCGTGTGGTGTCTGAAAGATACGTCGGGATAATCTCCTCAAGAACTCTCTCGCGTAGATCTTCCGAGAGAATCGGAAACATTACTTCCACACGACGAAAAAAGTTCCGTGGCATCCAGTCACCACTCGACAGAAAAACTTTTGCTTCGTCACCAGCTCCAAATACAAAAATCCTGCTATGTTCTAGAAACCGATCCACAATACTCGTCACACGAATAGTTTCACTGAGCCCTGGTACACCAGGCCGCAAACAACAAATTCCTCGGGCAAGGATCTCAATCGGGACTCCTGCCTGGCTTGCTGAATACAACGCTTCAATAACGCGATGGTCAACCAGTGAATTCAGTTTGGCAACTATCCTCGAAGGACGTCCCGCCTGAGCCAGTAAAGCCTGCTCTTCAATCAACTCCAGTGTGCGTTGATGCAAGTCATTCGGTGCAACAACGAGCTTTCTCCATGCATGGCCTTGAGAATAGCCCGTTAAGAGATTGAAAAGAGCGGACGCATCCTCAGCAATGTCTTCGTTCGAAGTGAATAAACCAAGATCTGTATAAAGCTTTGCTGTTGTGGGGTTGTAATTCCCCGTCCCAAGATGAACATACCGACGCAATGAATTCCCTTCATTCCGAACAACAAGTGACACTTTGCAATGGGTCTTGAGGTCAAGAAATCCAAAAACAACATGGACTCCAGCTCTCTCCAACTGACGCGCCCAACTGACATTATTCGCTTCGTCAAATCGTGCCTTGAGTTCAACTAATGCCGTAACATGTTTTCCTGACTCAGCAGCTGCCATCAGTGCTCGAGAGATCGGTGAATCACCGCTTGTTCGATACAGCGTTTGCTTGATAGCAAGCACTCGCGGGTCATGAGCTGCAGTCGTCACAAAATCCACGACAGGGTCAAATGACTCATACGGATGATGCAGGAGGATATCCTGCCTTTTTATCGTAGAAAAAATATCTCCGCTCCGATGATTGAGCAATGTCGGCACACTCGGAGTGAAGGGCTTATCTTTGAGCCTTTCGAATCCTGGCATTTTGTAGAGTTCCCACAAACCCGTGAGATCAAGAGGCCCATCGATTCGATACACTTCGGAATAACCATTCTCTGTTCCATCATGAAGACCTTCATCATCAATAATCATCTTGCTAAGTGTTTCATCTGCTCGTGACGCAACTTCGATCCGAACCGCTTGACCTCTCTGGCGCGCCTTCAGTCGTTCTTCAATAAGCCTTAACATGTCATCCGATTCCTGCTCCAGCAACTCTAGATCACTGTCTCGCGTGACACGAAACGTGGTCCATGATTTCACAGTGAATCCTCCAAACAGTTCCGGCAATCGTGCTGCAACAATATCTTCTAAAAGAAGAAATGACGTGCGACCAGGCTCTGACTTAGGTACAACAACAACACGAGGTAATACCTGAGGAACTTGCACAACAGCAAAGAGGTTTTTCGGGCCAAGTCCAGAAGCATGTTCGAGCATGACTCCAAGATACAGCCCACGATTATGGTAACGAGGAGAGGGGTGAGACGGATCACACGCCATTGGTGTCAGAATTGGTAACGCTCTTTCTCGAAAAAAATGATCGACATGCCTGAGTTGCTCTGCGGTCAGAGACTCATATCGCAGCACACCAAATCCTTCGGCTGTCATTGCAGGCCCAATACTCTCCTTCAGACATCGGTACTGACGAGCCACAAGTTCTTGTGTGCGAGAAGCAATGGCTCGAAGTTGACTCATGGCATTCATGCCATCTGCCGCATAATCCTGCGGTGCACTTTCACCGAATGCCTGCTCACGAATACCAGCAACGCGAACCATGAAAAACTCATCAAGATTTGAACTGAATATTGAGAGAAACTTCATTCGCTCGAGAAGTGGGTTCTCTTCATTTTCAGCTTCTTCAAGAACCCTCAAATTGAATTCCAACCAGCTTAGTTCACGATTGATAAAGCAGTCTGGTTCGATGGTTGAATCACTTATCGACATTTCTCACACACTCTCTCATTCTTCAGCCTCACAGTTTAGACTGCGATATCACTCCTCATTCCACTTTCAACATTTTCACACCTGATGCACACGTTAGAAACATCATCATTTCGCACTGCAATACACGTACTGCAACAGGCGAGCATGACATGGCGAGAACGTGTACCAACCTCCTTACCTCTTGGGGGATCTGGGTGGGCCACCACAATGGCTTGTCTATTTGAAGCAACCGCACCAAAACCTGGAAATGTCCATTGTAATGCAGCATTTCCAGATCTTTCATACGAAGACCTTACGGCTGCTGCGATGGCCATCGGACCAGTATTCGAAAATGACAAGAAAAAACGCCTGGGAGAAGTGATTCTTGACGCTGTTCAGGAAACTCGCCTTGTAACTAATTCGAATGCTAATCTTGGCATTATCCTCTCAATCGCACCCTTAAGTGTCATCAATCGCTCCATTTGGTTGCGTGCCATGGAGCCTGACTTTGTCTTGTTGTTATCTTCTGAAGTCTCCTCATTTCTGAAAAACCTTGGTCCACAGGACTCACGGGAGATCTGGAGCGCCATCGCACTCGCACAACCCGGTGGCTTAGGAAGCGTTCAGCAGCATGATCTTTCCGGACCTCCTCCTCAAAACATCGTCTCTGCCATGCTAGCAGCTGCTGAAAGAGATCACATCGCGAAGATGTGGTCGATCGGCTATTCGGACGTCCTCGCGGATGTCATCTCAGACTTGACTCATAATCTTTCGAAATCTGATAATTGGAGATTAGGTATCGTTGATGCATTCATGCGTCAACTCGCTCGCTCACCCGACTCTCACATTGCCCGTCGACATGGAGAGAAGGTAGCTCTTAATGTCTCTGCCCAAGCAGCAGCCATCCTGAAAACGAACGGCATTGAAAACAGTCATGTACTACAGGGGTTCGATCGTTCACTACGTGTGCCAGTCCGTATTAACCCGGGCACAACAGCCGACCTTATTGCCACAGCACTCTACATTATTCTCCGGAGTCCCTTGAATGCGTGATCGTTACCAAGTTTCTATGAAGAAGGCCGAGCACGTCTTCTGCTCTGGACATTTTATCACACTAACGGACACAGTGTGTGAACCAATCCATGGACATAACTGGACAGTATCCGTAGAGGTTGATGGAGAACCAAATGCTCACGGCATGGTGATTGATTTCATCCTTCTGCGCGATCAACTTTCATCAATCATCAAGCAACTAGATCACAAGATGCTGCTCCCAACCGAAAACGCATTCCTTCAAGTCCGGTTCTCTCAAGAGAACGACAACCGTGAAGAAGTCCATATTCATTTTTCTGACAGACGATGGGTGTTCCCCGCAGATGAGTGCATGCTGTTACCCATTGCAAATACGACAGCAGAATGGATCGCATACTGGATAGGAAATGAACTTCTTCGATTACTGAACAACCATGGCCTGTCAATTTCTGGTTTTATTCGAGTAGCCGTTGATGAATGCCTCGGACAATCGGGGGTGTGGGAAAGAGACCACACCATTATGTGACGATAATCTTTCCAGCAACGTTAATCGCAAGTGAAACAGAGTCTTGTTGATTTGTTAGCTTGATTGTCATTAGCCCAGAACCATCTGGATTTTTTTCAACGAGTCCCTCAGCACCGAGGACCAAGTTCATCTCTGTCAAATAACGCAAAAATTCGGAGGACTGATCAAGCACTCTTACCAACGTAAACTGTTTGCCTTCTTGAGCATCAGAAAGGAGATGAGCATCACCACCGATATCTTGCATCGTCATTGCTTCTCCCCGAGGAATAGGATCACCGTGTGGGTCCACATCCGGGAACCCAAGAAAGGCATCGATGCGGTCAACAAGTAGATCACTCACAGCATGCTCCATGTTTTCTGCTTCATCATGTACCTCATCCCAAGTCATATCCAACGTCCGAAGAAGAAACAATTCGATCAGACGATGCCGTCGAATCATGCGTAGTGCAAGCATTTTTCCAGCTCGCGTCAGTGACACTCCCTCGTAGGGCTTATGCGTTGCCAGACGAGCTGCGTCCAGGGTTTTCAGCATACTGGTAACTGTTCCGGGTAAGACTCCAAGTGCTGATGCA
>CAXFJI010000240.1:0-4757 GCA_964003275.1 uncultured Planctomycetaceae bacterium | reverse complement strand
GCTTACGTGTCAGCTTGAAGATTCTCAAACAGGTGTCGTATGTACCTTGGTCGATCTTGCAGGAATCGGTATGAAGAGTGAATTTCCCTCAGGAACACCTGCCTCCCTTGCAGATGCTTATGCTCGGCAAGAATTGGCTCGTGCTGATGTGGTTGTTGCTTGTTACGATGGTCAATGTGTACGCACGAGCACATGTGACAAGATGTTTTTTCACGAGCCTCATCAACCATGCATTCAGGTTCTGACACGTGCCGATCTCATGTCGAATACGCATGTGCCAGATGATGTTGTTGTAACAAGCAGTCACGATGGCACAGGTGTTGACGAATTAAGGAGCAAAATCACTGCTGTTGTCGCCAGTGTGGCGTTTGATCGCTCCCCAGCGACACTTCGCATGTCTGTCGGGATTAAAGAGGCACAAAAGGCCATTCATGCAGTACGACAGACAATCGAAATGGGACGCAAAAAGGAGGGAATCATTGACGAGGCTGTTCTGGCAGGGTTGTTGCATGAGTCTGTCGATGGAATTAATGCCGTCACGGGACATATGATTGAAACTGATCTTCTTGATCGCATTTTTTCTCGTCACTGTATTGGTAAATAATACTATGAAACATACGAGTTCATCTGGTCTCATGAATATGCAATCATCGGTTGTTCAACGCATTGATAATCTGGCCAAAAATAGCAGACGTCACGTTTCGACATCTCTGTCAGAGTGGGCACGGCTGGCTTTGGAGACTGTGCAGAGCGTTGCGTCCGCTGCACCGGAATGGGTGAATGCTGCTGTGCAGATGAAGCAGGCTCATGGTGCATCGCATGAGGACGTTGCAGGTGCTGAAGAATTGGCGACAGGACCGTTGACGACATTGCGACTTCTTTTGCTCTCGGCACATTCTCTTAATGATATTTCAGTGCATGGAGTACCTCGTCTACGAGAGGGGGTGAGAATTGCCCATCAAAACAGTGGCAATGATGCAACAAGTCTTGTGGAGATTGATGTTGTTCCTGCACGGGGCTTATTTGACCCTTTTATCTACCATGGTCATAGCGCAACCGTTCGTTGTACAAATCCTGGAGGACATTCTGCATTCATGGAAAACTGGAGGCAGGAGTGTATGACCAGGCCGCAACGTGGAGGAGTCACACTTGTGCTCGGTGCAGGCAATGTGACAGGGCTCTCTGTTGCTGATGCACTCTGTCAAGTATTCGAATATGGTCGATCAGCGCTCGTAAAACTTCATCCGATGCATGAACCGTTGGCTGATGTTTTGCAGCAGGCAGTTGCACCATTGGTTGATGCCGGGCTCATCTCGTTTGTTGTCGGTGGCAAAGATTTGGCTGAGCAACTCCTCCGCGCAGAGGATATCACACATGTGCACTTGACCGGTGGTCATCAGGCATTCGAATCAGTAGCAGCAAAAACAACAAAACCTCTCACATGTGAGCTTGGCAATGTGACGCCCTGGTTCGTATTGCCAGGCAGGTACACAACAAAACAACTGTATTTTCAGGCAGATCTCATTGCTGCCTCTATTGCAAATAATACATCGTTCAATTGCATTGCTACGAAGTTGGTGGTGACATGCCGTCAATGGGAACAGCGGAATGCTTTTCTTGATCGAATCTCATTTCGTTTGCAAAGTCTTCCGCGACGTCCAGCGTGGTTTCCCGGATCTGCTGAAACATGGGAGCAGGCCTCGGGTCAGGTTCTTCCTCACGATGGACTTCTGCCGTGCGTCTTTCGAAAATGTGTCACAGGAGAGAACGATGGTTCCTGGAATGCTCGTGAATGGTTTGTTCCGGTGGCTGATGAGGTGACGTTGGATGCCACGAGCACGGAAGATTTTTGTTTGAAATCGATGGCCCTTGCTCGAAGGCTTCCGGGATCATTGGCTGCAAGTGTGACCGTTCCACAGTTTCTTTCTTCTTGGGACGCTGCTCGAGCGAATTTGCTTCTTGAGCACTTACCGTTTGGTGTGGTCGCACAAAACTGCTGGTCCGCGATTGCGTATTCAATGGGTGCTGTGCCATGGGGAGGCCATTCTGGGGGAACGCGATCGGAACCCAAGAGCGGCATTGGTTTTGTCCATGATCCATTTCTGTTTCCGCTCATCCATAACTCAATCGTCCGTGGGCCACTTGTTTCCAGAATACGACCTCCTTGGTTTCCGTGGCACACTCGAAGCAATTTTATCTTCCATCGCATGGTTGATCTGTATGCTGCTGTTGGAAAAAATCGCAGTGGTGTGATGCCCCTTCTCCGCATGATGCCGTCTGTCCTGCGTGGGTGACGGTGTGCCGCAGTGCAGTTCATACGTTCTAGCGTCGTCGAACAGCACGCTTTCTCGTCACTTTTTCTTTCGACTTCGATGACGAATGCACCGAGTCATCGTCACAAGGCTCAAATTTTTCAGCTTGATCAGTCAACTCATAGAGGAATCGACTCGGACGACACATCTTTGTCTTTCCCCACTTCATTCTCGTAAGGCACAGCGATAACGAGAGTCGTTTTCTAGCTCGGGTGACACCGACGTAACACAACCGGCGTTCCTCATCAACAGCTTGAATTCCTTCATTCAAGGAACGGGCATGTGGCAGGAGTCCCTCTTCCATGCCCACCATCCAGACGCAGTCAAATTCAAGTCCTTTTGCGGCATGGAGTGTCATGAGTCGGAGTTTGTTTCCTTTTCCCTTGTCCTGATCACTCTCGAGCCGTTCTGCCTCCGTGATTTCGAGAATAAGGTCATCTAAAAATTGTCTGGCAAGTTGAACAAAGTCATTGCAGTTCTTGGCAATACGATGTGTTTTTTCATGCTGAGCTAATGCATTCACGACCTCTTCTACGCAAAGCCAACGGGCCTCCGCTTCATTTAGGTCATCTTCATAGATTCGTTCAAGATATTTTTGGTAACCTGTTTGAGCTAAGGCGATTCGCAGCGTCTCGGCTGCACCAACTGTTGCAGCGCGATCTCGAAGGGCCACAAGTTGTTCAAGCGAATGTGCTCCTCCCATTGCTGCACGAGTCAGTTCATTATTTTGGCTTGCGTGCTTTAATTCCTGCCAAAGGCTCCGCCCGCCAATCGAAGCAGCAGTTCGACATTTTTCAATCGTGTGACTACTCAGTCCACGTGGTGGTACATTGGCAATTCGGGATAAGGCCATGTCATCATCAGGGTCGATAATAAGTCTCAAAAAGGCAAGGGTGTCCTTGACCTCACGTCTATCAAAAAATGAACGGCTTCCGATTAATTCGTAAGGGATATCTCGCCGCCTCAGTTCTTGTTCGAAGACTCGTGTTTGCTCGCCAGTTCTCACAAGGATTGCTGTCTCAGCAGGGATCGTTGCCCCTTCGCGCAGCAAACTTTCAACCTCACTGACAACATCTTGCGCTTCGTTTACTTCGTCTTGTGCTTGATTGATTGTAGGAGGAACTCCTGCTGGAGACTTCGCCACGAGTGTTTTGCCATGGCGTTTGGAGTTGTGAGTAATAAGTGCATTGGCTGCCTTGATGATTTCTGGTGTTGAGCGGTAGTTTTCCTCAAGGCGTACAACAGTGGCATCTGGCCAACGATGCGCAAAGTCAAGAATGTGATGGATCTGAGCTCCCCGCCATGCGTAAATGGATTGGTCATCATCTCCAACGACACAAAGACTTTGATGATCACGCGCTAAAGCCATTAAGATACGTTCTTGTATGCCACTCGTATCTTGGTATTCATCAACAAGGATGTGGTCAAATCGACTTGATTCCGTCTGGCGGATGTCCTCGTGCGTTGTAAATAATTCATCAGCAGCGATAAGAAGGTCATCAAAGTCCATGGCTCCGACAGCTCGGAGTGCTTCCTGATAACGACGGTATCCAGCAGCTGCCAGTTCCCATGATTCATCCGCATCTGCTGAAAGATTCGAGAAAGCATCAGCTGGACGAACACCAACACTTTTCCAACGACTGACGCGTTGCAGAAGATCAGCTGGTCGCAGAGACGCGTCTGGCACTCTCAGGTCCTTGAGTACCTTTCGGGCAGTACCTTCCTGATCACCCCTGTCAATAATAATAAATCGCTCCGGATATCCTAAACGCGAAGCATGTCGACGAAGGATGCGAACGCACAGTGAGTGAATCGTAGAGATTTCTGGTTTTGGTCCATCTTTCTTGCGTTTCAACAGTTGATTGGCTCGGCTGAGCATTTCCCGCGCGGCGCGGTTGGTGAAGGTGACCGCAAGAATTCGAGTGGGGCAGGTCCCTCGTTGCACGAGCTGTGCGATTCGGGAAATAACCACACGGGTTTTTCCCGTTCCTGCTCCCGCCAGCACTAAAAGGGGCCCTGTTGGCGCAGAAACAGCTTTTAATTGGGCTGCGTTCAGGTTTGGGGAAACGTTCTTGTTCATGCTTTATTTGTGACCAAATGTAGCACACGACACAACCGGGTTGACTTTGCGGTGGAAGAACGATTCTATTCCAGTCTGGCTTTTCACGAAGGAGATACATACCCGATGGATCCAAAGATTGATCCGGACAATGCGCTTGTTGAAAAACTACTTGATTTCATGGATCGATTACGTCCTCATGCAAATGCTATTTTGCTGGGAGTGGGCGGAGTAGCGGTTCTGCTTGTTGCCTGGATGCTTATTTCAAACCAGACATCAGCAGGGCGGTCACAGAGCTGGGACGCATTTCTCGATGCTATCGCGAGTGACAGTCAGCCTCTTCTTGTTGATTCGCTCAACGATGTTATTTTTCGGTATCCTGGAAC
>CAXFJI010000239.1:0-4781 GCA_964003275.1 uncultured Planctomycetaceae bacterium | reverse complement strand
AATGCGGTTTAACTCTTCGGAGATTTCTACTGGTACTGATGGCAATCGCGCAAATGCTGCTTTTTCATCATCACCGTGGAGTCCCGTGGCCCCTCGATGGATCAAAACCACACCACACCAGGCGTCTGGTAACGCAGTCTGCGCAACAAGCGGTGCAAACTGATCATGCTCATGTTCAAAACGACCTCCCTCCCAGATGAGCCCGCCCTTTGCAAAACCATAGATGCCGATACATGAACGACGACCACGCCGGCCTGCTCGTGCAAAATCAAAGGCCTTGTCCGTACAGAAACCTGATGTCGTACCACAGCACGTATCCGGTGAAAAAAACTGATGGATGCCTGCTGCCACAGCCATCGCAAGTTGTGTGCCGCTTCCCAACCCCACATGCGCCCGTGGCGCAGCATGAATCGTGATGGCACACCTACGTTCTTGAAGCGACAAGACTTCCATGCACTGCATGGCAATCTGCCGGGCCCGATCAGAAAAAGGCCCTGTCACAGTCAGGCGATCACATGCCTCAACCTGCACGTCCATACCCAGCTGATCAATCATGACACCCACTCCACCAAATGATGGAACACTGGGGTTGCCAAAGGACGTCATACCCAGATGCAGTCGACCTGGCGTTTGGATACGAATTGATCGAACGGCACTCATACGCACATCATCTCTTCTACTATGCTATCAACACATGATTGAAGGGTGTTCCTACCAGCATGTCAGTCTAGCCGATAGCATCGTGCACATACGACTCAATGCAATTCCAGGCCTCGTGCTCACGCCGTCCACCTGTTTTATGCACGAGCACTGCGAGTTCTTTTAGCTGTTGCTGAATGATATCGGCGCCCACAAGATGCATTCGTGTAACAAGAATCGCCGCTTCAACAACGGCATGTTTTGCGCGATTGAAACCGATAAAGGGCCGTTGATCATGCACGGCAACAACCGCCGCCACATGGTGTTCTCGCTCACTCTCACGGTCACTTTGCTCCACGCGAAACTCATAGGCTCGACAGGCATCTGCAAGCACCCAACCATGAACCTCATCGGCTGCCCGACAGGCAGGCGGCATACTCAGCGAATGCGTTACGATGTTTGCCAGGAGCAAGACATCGTCAACAAGATGAAAAACTCCTTCGGGTATATTGAGGAGATTCTCTGCCGTCTGACTTGTGCGAAAGGGTAAGAGCGAGAGCTGTTTCAGCACACCTTGTTGCACGGCCTCTTCGCAAACATGTGGTCCCATGGCAGCAACGTGCATCTTTCCGGCAACATCTGTGGTCGTTACAAGACCTTCAAGAATCATCGGCATGGCTGCGGGTTCCTACGGCTGTTCAGGCTGTCAGACCGAGCGTTTTTCTCATGCCCGGCGAAGTGACGGGATTGAGTGTATCTTGAAGTGGACCAGGCATGCAGATTTTCCCATTAGAAACACCCGTGACCGTACCACCCCCACACATTCATTTTGTAACTGGCAAGTTGGCTGAGCACTCACTGCGACAGGTCCTTGAGAGCCTCGCGAAACGTGCTGAATTTGAGTACACCATCCAGGTGCTCAATATCACCGTTGCCGCCCTCATGACCACTCCGTGGATCGCACGTCGACTGCAAGTTCCACCCCAGACAACACGGATCATCATTCCGGGTGCCTGCCGTGGCTCACTTGAGTCGTTTCAGGAGGTCACAGAGCTACCGGTCGACCGTGGCCCTGTTGACCTTCGACGGCTTGATGAATTCTTTGGACAACATTCGGATGATCTGGCTTCCTACGGTCAACATGACATTGAAATCATTGCTGAGATCAACCATGCCCCCCGGCTATCACTCAGTGAACTCAAAGCAGCAGCCCAACGGTATCAAGACCATGGAGCCGATCGCATCGACATCGGATGTGATCCAGGACATATCTGGACGGGGGTTGGCGAGGCTGTTGCCATGTTGGTCGATGAGGGCTTCGTCGTTTCCATTGACAGTTTTGAACCGCGAGAGATTGCACTTGCCACACGAGCCGGTGCAACCCTTGTCCTTTCTGTGAATTCAACCAACGTTGCGGCAGCCTCTGATTGGGGCTGTGAGGTTGTTGTCGTTCCTGACGTTCCCGCGACACTCGAAGGTTTTGACGAAACGATTGAACGGCTCGCCAACGAGCATGTTGCCATGCGTCTTGACCCCGTATTGGAACCCATCGGATTTGGTTTTGCCGAAAGTCTCGGCCGGTACCTCGAAACACGCCGTCGCTATCCCGATGCTGACATGATGATGGGGATTGGAAATCTCACAGAACTGACGGACGTTGACTCGTCTGGTACCAATGTCATGCTCATGGGGTTCTGTCAGGAAACTACCATTCGTTCCGTCTTAACCACTGAGGTGATTCATTGGGCTTCCAGCAGCGTGAAAGAATGCGATCTTGCCCGCAGACTTGTGTTTCATGCTGTCCATAATCGAACACTTCCAAAACATATTGAGCCAGGCCTGATCACACTCCGTTCTGGGAAACCACAGGCATTCGGTGATGAGGAACTCGATCGACTTGCAAACATGATTCGTGACCCAAACTTTCGTATCTTTGCAGAAAGTGGTCAGGTTCATCTGGTTGGTGCTGGTTTTCATATCGCGTCACGTGATCCCTTTCTCCTCTTTCGGAGACTGACTGAAGCAGGACGGAAAGATATAGACGCATCACACGCGTACTACTTGGGGTACGAAGTCGCAAAAGCAGTGACTGCCATTACCCTTGGAAAGGATTATCGGCAGGACCAGGCGCTCGACTGGGGACATCTCACACAGCCAGAGATTGCACACGGCCCATCCAAAGTTGCAGCAGATATTGCAAAAAAGTCAGATTTCTCTGAACCTGTGAGTGATTCACCATGACACTTTCCATCACCCGCAGTTGGTCAACGGCGTCCGGTGCACTGGTCGGACAACTGACACACGATGTCGATGCGCCTTTGGTTTTTCAACATCTTTCAACGTTGCCCCATGTACTCTTTCTCGACAGCGCACGGCGTGATGCACCAGATTCTCATACCGGAACTGGTAGGACGCTACAACTTGGCAGATACTCCTTTGTAGCAGCTGACCCGATCCACTCCATTACACTTCCACGGAACACCGACAACCAATCAGCATCTGTCCTTCACTGCTTTCAAACGATTCGCAAGCTTTTAAAAGAGTTATCGTGTCCATCCATTCCAGGACTACCACCCTTTCAAGGGGGCATTGCGGGCCTGTGGTCGTACGAGTGTGGATTTGCTGGACTCAATCTCAGTCCTCCAACGTGTTGTGAAACAGTGACCCCCCTGTTATCGCTTCATCTGTATGACGTCGTTTTTGCGTTTGACCATGTCACCAATGATGGCTGGATCATTTCTCAGGGCATACCTGCACAGGGACTGGAACCTCGGAGAAAGCAGGCTTTTCAGCGTCTGGAAGCAATGCTGGCTTTGGAGGCATCAGCCTCACGTACGCCGGTGCCAGATGCAGCACCCGACACGAAGAATCTCTTACCGAAAGCCTCCGCAACGACACCATGGCTTCACCCTCTCCCCACGTATCCTGAGGTCCGATCAAATTTTTCACGGGATGCCTATATTGAGATGGTTGAACAAGGCATTGAATATGTACGGGCAGGTGACATGTTTCAGGTCAACCTCGCACAACAAATGTCGCTTGAGTCATCCGTTGATCCAGTCATGCTCTACTCGGCAGCACGCACATGCAATCCGGCTCCTTTTGCAGGATTCTTTGATGCTGGCGATACCGCAATTGCAAGCATGTCCCCGGAACGCTTCCTCCGTGTGACCGGACAATCTGTGAACATGCATCCTATTAAAGGCACACGCCGGGTCACCTCGAGTCCAGAGGCTGATCTTTTTGCTGCTGCAGACCTTGCGACGAGTGACAAAGACCGGGCTGAAAATGTCATGATTGTCGATCTTGTTCGCAACGATCTTGCAAAAGTCTGTCGTCCTGAAAGTATTCAGGTTGAATCGCTCTGTCGACTCGAACGATTCCAGTATGTTCAACATCTCGTCTCCATTGTGACAGGCCACCTTCGGAGAGGATTGCATGCTCTCGATGCATTTGAAGCAGCGATTCCGGGAGGGAGTATCACTGGTGCACCAAAGCATCGAGCATGTGAGATTATCAGTGAACTTGAGGGCATGGTGCGAGGAGCATACTGCGGGTCACTCGGCTATCTCGGCTTTGATGGCTCTGCTGATTTTAATCTACTGATTCGAACATTTGTGATCGAATCAGAACGGATTTCCTTTGCTGCGGGTGGCGGCATTACGGTACGAAGTGATCCTGCGGCAGAATATGAAGAAACCCTCCATAAGGCCGAGGGCATGCTTCGTGCGATCGATGCGGTCACAACAACGGCAAACTCGTCACCTGAAAATGAGACCATCTCGTGATTCTGGTACTCGATAATCGAGACAGCTTTGTCTTCAATCTCGCTCGCTGCCTTCAATTACTTGGAGGTCAGACTCATGTTGTATGCAGTCATGATATCGATATTCAGTCGATTGAACATCTTCAACCAGAAGCGATCGTTATCTCACCGGGTCCATGCACCCCTGCAGAAGCTGGATGTTCAACACGCGTTGTCGAACATTTTCGTGGGCGTGTTCCTCTTCTCGGAGTCTGCCTGGGCCATCAGGCTATTGCAGCAGCAAGTGGCGGACAGATTGTTCGTGCAACTGAACCGATTCATGGCCGTACAACACCTGTTTTTCACGATGAAATCAATCTTTTTGCAGGGATTTCAA
>CAXFJI010000238.1:0-4803 GCA_964003275.1 uncultured Planctomycetaceae bacterium | reverse complement strand
CACATCGCTCAGGTACGTTCCGGCGTGGTCGCACATCACGACACGAAGGATCGATACAAAGAACATCTAATCCCCCTCCTCGTCGCAGGCGTCGTGCAGGAAAGGCATCCTCATGGCGGAAAAAGTAAGAACGTCCCCAGAAGGGAGTGTCTGCAGTCCCAGCCAAATTGCGCATCGTACCGCCCGAGTCATATCTCACACCCAGATTGCGGATAAAACATTTCGCATCAGACTCGATTGTCCTGATTTATCATCTCGTGCCCTCCCTGGTCAGTTTGCCATGGTTCGATTGCCAGATCGCTCTGATCCACTCCTGGCCCGACCACTTGCCATATACGACACGTATGAAGATGGAACATGTGTTGACTTCATTTATCTTGTACATGGCAAGTTCACAACATGCCTGAAAGATGTGCCGCCTGGAGAAAATCTCACCATCTGGGGTCCTCTTGGAAATGGCTTTAATCCGCGACCTGCAGATCACTTGATCCTTGTTGCTGGTGGCATTGGCTACACTGCTTTGCTTTCACTTGGCCGTGAACGCCTAGGACGTGCAAAGTATGGATTTCCAGCACGAACTGCTCCACGTGCCCGCAAAGTTACGTTTTGCTGGGGTGCTCGTCATGGTGGACTCTTTGGTGATACTGACGACTTTCAGGATGCTGGGATCGACATGCATTACGCTACGCAAGACGGCTCAATCGGACACAAGGGAACTGTGGTTGACCTTCTCGAAAGAATCCACATTGGCGAACCAGAAAAGTGTCATGTAGCCTGCTGTGGCCCAGAGCCGATGATGGCTGCAGTTTCAAAATGGACGGAACGGCATGCCATCACGTGTGATGTTTCTCTTGAAGAGCCCATGGCATGTGGCATAGGCATCTGCTTTACATGTGTTGCAAAGATTCGTGACAACTCGTCAGAATGGGATTATCGGCGAACCTGCATTGAGGGACCCGTATTTGATTCAGCGTCGATAGTGTGGTGAACACCCTTAGGCTTTGGCTGTCTTGATTTTGGCAGAAAGCCTTGATTTGATGCGGGACGCTCGATTTCGATGAATGGTCTTTTTTGCAGCAGCTTGGTCAGCCTTCTTTGCCACAACACGGAACTGCTCATCTGCTGCTGCAATGTCTCCTGAAGAAATAGAATTCAGCACGTTACGGATGTGAGTCTTGATTTCAGACTTTGTAGCACGGTTACGATCTCTACTACGAAGATTCTGTCTCTGTCTCTTTTTTGCACTTGGCGAATGGGGCATTCATGATCCTCTTAACAAATTGAAAATGTAGTCAAACTGCATTCATCATAATCCCGATAAAATCAATCAGTTTCTTCTATGATGTTATCTCCAATCGACTTCAATTTGTCCAGCCGATCAGCCACATCCCTGTAACTAAAGTCGATGGCTGCTAAAGACGACAGGTATTTCTGGGCAGAATCCGTGTCTTTGAGGCCCATCGCCAGGACACCAGCTCGATACAATGCCCGTTTTTGGAGATCCGCTTGGCGGTCTGACAGCGTATCGACTGCCTGTTGATAGCTCTGGAAAGCAAGCTGATACTGTCGGATTTTTTGAAAACATTCACCGAGTTCTAACCTCACCGCACCTTCGCGACGCTCATCCTTCAAGGCAATCTGAAATTCTTTGATTGCCGCATCGTAATTACCGGCATCCTTCAGTCGTTTTGCTAATTCAAAACGCCATGTCAAATTCTCGGGATATCGATCGGAACGCGCTCGATAGACCTCTGTCTCCTGACGGAGTTGCATTTCCCGAACGGTCTGCAGTGTTTGCCGATGCTTTGGCGTATCCTCCGACTTCACTAGTTTTTCTGCGATGAGCACTTTTTGACGCCCCCATCGAATCTGGCGATCCTCTAAATGTTCTCGAACCTTTAGATTGTTACCCGAGGCTGCCAACGTTTGTTGCAGTACCACTTCAGCAGCTTCAATGCTCTCTTCCTTCTCAAGGAGACTAGCGAGTTCTATTGCAACATCGGTATTCGCAGGATCTTCTTTGAGTTGATTTCGAAGAGTCACCAATCGAGACTGTTCAGGGGAGGATTCACTCCCCGCGTCGCTGGTGCCATCCTCTTTCTCTGCTTGCTTTGAGGTCTGTTGAACTGAAGTCTTTCGCCCGTCCAAACCACCTCCCTTTGCGACTGTCTTATCAACTTGCAGTTTTGTGATCATTCGCTCGGCTTCTTCGGCCATGCTTTTGATATTGGCTATGCGCCGCCAGCATGCAATAGCCTGATCAAATTCACCACGAAGTTCGGCATACTCCGCACATGCTAGATTCACTTCTGGATCACTTGGCGCAACATCAAGAGCAGCTCGAAGATAGACCGGATGTGTTTCGTGATATCCCATCTCCTCACACGCATTACCCATAGCGAGCAACGTACCCTGATTAAGCGGTGGCGTTTTCAAAATCTCTACGCCTTTATTGATAAGCTGTGGCCACTGTTCATTCGCTGCAAGTTTCTTAAGTCCACCACGAGCTCCCGCTGAGAAAAGGGCAGATAAGCCTCCTGACTTTTTTTTGCCAAACTTTTTCTTCAGCGCAGCAAGAAAACTCTGGAGGTATATTGCATTCGATGGATCACCAAGCACACACTGTGCAAACATTTGAATTGCGTAATCAACATTCCCTGAAATCTTCTGCTCTCCAGCAATAAAACATTTCTGAAGCTTCCTTTGCTCCGCCTCAGAAATTGCTGGAGGACCACTCATTTTTGGGGTGTCACTCGATTTCTTTGAGGACTGTGTAGACTCAGACATATCAATATTCGTGAAAAAACAGATGGAATCTCGTTGAAGTACAGATACTACGAATTTTTGCACTCTATGGGCTGGTCGCCAAGCCCCCCTTGACTGACAAGGCTTAGAACCACTCAGAACAAACTTCTCCGCTATAACAATCCCCGAATATGCAACAGACTGGAAAAATCATTTTTGTTGGTGCTGGACCAGGTCACCCTGACTTGATGACCATTCGAGCACGTACATACCTTCAAGAATCCCATGTCGTCGTTCATGATGCGCTCGTGCCTCAGGAAATAATCGATACCATTTCACCAGAAGCGAAGGTAATACCAATACCTCGCTCATTTCCAGATGGAGTAGATCAGGGTACCGAAGTAGGCAATATGCTGGTTGATCTGGCAAGCCAAGGACATTCGGTTGTTCGGCTGAAGGGCGGAGACCCTTCTGTTTTCGCAAGGTTGGCCGAGGAACTTCAGCCCATTCAGAAGAAATGTATTCCATTTGAGATCGTACCTGGAGTGACCGCTGCTTTAGCTGCTGCTGCTGCTGCTGGCATCCCTATTACAAACCGAACGTCTGCCTCCAGCGTGACATTGATTACAGGACATGAAGCCGATAAGGAAAAATCCAGCCTTGACTTCCAAGCCCTTGCAGAGCTGACGGGCACAATTGCCATCTACATGGGAGTTGATCAGGTTGCTCACTGGTCAAAAAGCCTTCTCAAAGCTGGAAAAACAAGTGACACTCCGGTAACCGTTGTAAGCCGTTGCTCATGGCCTGATCAACAAATTGCCATTTCTTCTCTTGGCCGTTGTGAAGAGGATTGTGTGAAACATGCGTGGCAAACTCCTGCTGTAGCAATTCTGGGGCACGTGGCACATCTTCCGTGTTCTTCACCAGCAAATCTTCCATTATCTGGAAAACGCATACTTATCACACGTCCTCAAGGCCAAGGAGAATCATTGAGCGAACTCATTGATACACAAGGCGGGACAAGCATTCATCTTCCTGCTATCCAGATTGCAGCACCCTTGTCGTGGGATGCTTTCGATAGAGAAATACTTGCCGCAGACTCCTTCGATTGGCTTGTCTTCTCCAGTGCAAATGGTGTGCGATCGTTCCAATCGAGAATGCACTTTCATAATCGCGATGGCCGGTCGCTGGGATCTGCTCAACTGGCAGCCGTTGGTCCGGCCACAGCAAAAGCTCTGTCCGATGCCGGGTATGTTTGTGACTTCGTACCAGACACATTTAAGGCAGAGGCACTCGCTGCAGTTCTATCAAAGACGCCGCATGTTAGCCGCTTCCTCATTGTCAGAGCTGAACAAGGCCGCGAGGTGCTTACTCAAACACTTCAAGCAGCGGGGCACGATGTAACTGAGGTGATTGCATACAGATCGTTACCTATTGCATCTCTTCCACCTGAAAAACAATCAATGGTTGATCAGAGCAAAATCGATTGGATTACCGTATCGAGTCCTGCAATTGCAGAGTCTGCAATTGCACTCTTTGGCAAAAAAATGACTTCCTGGCATATCGCGAGTATTAGCCCTCTGACGTCAGCAGCACTCCGGGCACATGGCCTTCAACCAACAGCTGAAGCGGAAGAGGCATCCTCAGCCGGCCTTTTGAAGGCCATCGTAGCGTTTGAAATTGCCCACTCGGAACAATCGCTCCAAAACAAAACTTCTCCTCCAACACGTTAGTCGCAACAAGGCGCCTGCGCTGAATAACAGCAGGTACAGCGTCGATATACATGAGGATGAATGAGGAGATGATCCAGCCAACATGCACGGCGTGAGGGGACAACATGGACCGAACGGCAGCAATGGCCCTACTTACTTGCCCAATTCCATCGTCGATAACCGAGGATGAAATGGCAGCATGGATGGCCAGAAGTCTCGCAAGCAACATTTCAGTCACATGGATCGTGAGAAGCGCAACGCTTGCTCTGACTGTTCGGGCAGTTGAAAAGACAGGTTTTGATTCACCACCATCTCTTGCTCTGGATGTATCTCAGAACAGACCCCA
>CAXFJI010000237.1:0-4813 GCA_964003275.1 uncultured Planctomycetaceae bacterium | reverse complement strand
TGCGCATTGGAGAAAAGTACTCCTCGCTTCGCCAGCCGGTCGAAGTTTGGAGTGTGCGCATGAGGCGTTGTACCAAGACAGCCAATCCAGTCATTCATGTCATCAACTGCAAGGAATAAAACATTTGGCCTGTCTGCCGAAGTCGTTGTTGCATTGGCAAGGAAGACAACCATCATCACAACAAAAACTGTTTTCTTTCGCACGTACTCGTTCATTTCTTGCATCGGTATCACAACTCACCCTCGAATAGCCTTTAGAGAATACGACTGATCAAAAAGCAATGAAAAACGGCCGTTCATACAGGAAAGACAACATGTTTTTCATGTCACCTCACTCATAATAACTCGCAGAAACATCACGACCGTTTAACGAACGTTTAACGAAATTAGTATAGCCATGTTTTTTTATGTACATTTAAGGAGGTCTGGAAACAACTTTTTCAACTCTTTTTGTCGAGGCGGAACATGTTACGACACCCCAAGCAAAGACATGCATTTACACTTGTTGAACTTCTGGTCGTGATTGCCATTATCGGCGTACTCATTGGCCTGCTTTTACCCGCTGTTCAATCTGCACGATCAGCGGCCCGCCGGATGGCCTGTACAAACAACCTCAAACAGGTTGGGCTTGCAGCACACAATCTTCTCGACACAAATCAAGTTCTCCCACCTTTATGCGTGAATGATGCCCCAACTGGAAACCATAAAACATCTCCAATTCAAGTTGCCGGACCCTACAAAGGGTTTATTGGGGCGACAGCATTCTACTTTCTTCTTCCTTTCCTGGAGGAATCAACCCTGTACGAACAGTCAGATAAAAGTGTTGTCACCGTTATTGACGGAAGCCCGGTCTATGCTCACTCAATTGCCGGATATCTGTGCCCAAGCCGCCCAAACCCAGAGGTATTCAGCGCCACAACCAATGGAGGTGCGAACAAATGGGCCATTGGAAACTATGCTGCAAACTTCTTTGTTTTCGGTGATCGTGCCAACCTTTCCACCGAAGGCAACACACGCATTCCCATGATGACAGATGGCCTTTCGAAAACAGTAATGTTTAGTGAGCGATATGGGACCTGCGGAAAAAGTGGAGACCCCAATCACTCTAGTACTCTTGGCAACTTGTGGGCTGATTCGAATGTTCGATGGCGGCCTCATTTCTGCATGAATGGCCAACAGCCCGAAGCCACCACCCTCGCTTCAGGTTGCAACATGTTTCAAGTAATGCCGGACTGGATTCGTGATTGTGACAATACCAGTGCGCAATCGCCTCACAGTGGAGGAATTCTGGCCACAATCGCTGATGGAAGTGTCAGCTTTTTATCTGACACCATAGATGTGGATGCATGGAAATACCTGTGTGATCCTACTGATGGAAATGTCATCTCAGACCTGTAGCCTCGATTGACCGTCTGCCGCCATCATGCCGATAGTTTTTTAACCATATGCGTTGAAAAACAGAGAGCGTTACACACTTTGTTGAAGACAATTTCAAGAATCCTCTCATCGACGTGAAGGGCAGCCAAAGCCGAAAGGCTTAACGGCTAAGACCCTACCGTCATCGTAACATGCTCGTCGTGGGCTGGAGGCAAGGCCCACCCAGTCATTGGGGGAGCGTCGACTGGAGGTCATTCCCCTCAGCACAAGGCCCAAAAAGGAAACGTGTTTGTGACGTGATGGGCATCCTGCAACCTGATAAATGCAATCTTGAGGATGAGAGAGCAAAAAATGCATTAACACCTTGCAGGACATGGTGCTCGATACCTCCAAAGACATCACACCTATTTATTTCTAAAGCATTTCTTGATTCGAACCATCTTTATGCAAATACGTACAGGAGAGTGGCATTGATGACTCGCTAAGACAATCGGCAACAGCGAGATGCATTATTGCGGTTTACTCAGAGGATACTGAATGACACTGACGAACAGGTAACTCGAACCAAGCAGCGATCACTGCGTTTATCATTGGGCAGTGATCACTGTCACACTGGCGGCAGCCTTTGGGCCCTCTGCAATACCTGCAGCTGGACACTACCGCCTGAAGGGAATGCCTCGAGGGGCCAGTGACGATGTGGCCTTCGTCAATGACTCTCAGCAGAGTAAACCAAAGCCCCGCCATCTTCTCGGGTGGCGGGGCTTTTGACTTGTAAAAATGCATTTTTTCTCGAAACTTTTTCCAGAAGTGGTATTCAATTCAATCTGTACTGACACCAACTCCTGTACAAAAAAGATATACGATCCACTCGATCATTCGACTGGCCTATACTACGCAATCAATGCACCCACGTTTGGCTTTCTTCAAATCAAAAGGACCAAGATATGATTGAAATGATCAAAGACATGCCAGCACACACGATTGGCATGAAATTAACCGGTAAACTTCATGATGAAGACTATAAAACATTTGTTCCAATGGTTGATGCAGCCATTGCTGAGAATGGAAAAACAAGAATCCTTGCTTGGTTTCATGAGTTCCATGGCTGGGATGCGAAAGCGCTCTGGGATGACATCGCGTTTGCTACAACACACTGCACAACAATTGATCGTATTGCCCTCATTGGTGAAACAACGTGGCAAAAGTGGATGGGTACGATCTGCAAGCCATTCACCATGGCTACTATCCGAACCTTTAGCTCATCCGAAGTCGATCAAGCAAAAGCCTGGCTAGCTGAAGACTGATCTATCCCGCAGCTCACACGAATCAGAACAACAGGATTTTCTACGTTTGGTCTTCCGAAGCTTTCGGTGGTTCAAAACGTGGTGAAGCAACATGGGACGACTCCACTCGATCGCTTAAATCACTGCCGGCAATTCTTCGAGCCGAGGTCTTTGAGTCACTTGCTCTGCCATCAATGTGAGACGCAACATCAAGATCCTGAGAGATAGACGCCCACTGCTTCTTAAATTCTGCAAGCGTACCACCAACTGACCGGCCGACCTCTGGTAATCGCTTGCCGTAGAGCATCACTGCAATAGCACCAATCAAACACAATTCCAACGGTCCAAGTCCAAACATATTCTCAGAAAATCGAAAGGGAAATGATGCGGGAAGTAACGCCAATAAATTTAAGTGTTGGGGTGCTCACTCAACGCCAACCACTAGCCATTGCCAGCAGCATGATCCGCATCGTGACTCGATGATGAGTTGTTATCGTCTTCGATGCCTTGTACGCCTCGCTTGAATTCGACAATCCCCTGACCGAGTGAACGCATAACTTTTGGTAGACGCGATCCAAAGAGGAGGAGAACAACACCACCCACAACAAGCAATTCCATAGTGCCAAGACCCATGAAAGCAATCAGTTGGGTACAGCTAAATTGCACGAGACAATCTCCTATTCGGGGAACACGGATCTGAATATTTCTACTACAAGTCTACATCCACCGAAAACAGGGTCAAACTGACGTTATAAGTGGCTCAAACCGTCTAGTGTGTCTCACCTGCCAGTGAAGTCGCAATATGAAGAGGAATATGACGATAGTAGACCTCCAATGTGAGCGCTGCCATGGCGGTAGCGTACACCCGTCCACCGTGACCTCCCCACACTGGATCTGGATCCCAACTTCCCTTCAGAGAGCCTGCTTCGGTGTGCTGCAACGGAAGCATGGCAGACTGGATTTTCTGATTCCACCGAGACCACTGAGGACCTCCGACATGAAACGAGGCAAGCGTTGCATAGTACCATGCATAGACATTTGGCCTCAGGTGATTTGGAGAGGATGCCTCAAGGAGAGTCATTGCTTCATGAACAGATGGATGTTCTGGATGAAGCCCGAGTTTCAGCCTGCAGAAGAGTGCTTCTGCAGTCATCGGCATGGTCGGCCGTTCACCAGGCCGATAGCTTGCCAAGCCACCAGATCGTCCTGATGAGACACTCTTCAGAAATCGCCTCGCCCGCTCTCGAGCTTTTTCAATAGCCCTATCCGTATGATCATCAAGCCCAACGAGTGCCGCCGATTCTAATAGCATAACTTGCCAGCCAAGTTGGCTCGTATCCCCTTGATCGCCAATGGAATATCGCCAACCGCCCGTCACTGGATGCTGAGTTGAAAGCGTGTAAGACAACGCACGCTTCAATGGCTCATGGAGTGACGTGTCTCCCGTCATCGCCGCACACTCTGCAAGGGCAATGCCTGCCATTCCATGACAATACAACTGCGCAAAGAATTCTGCATCACCTGCAAGAGAACCATTTGGACGCTGGCGACTGACAAGAAACTGAATCCCTCTTGCAACATGCTTCTTATATTGACCTGTCGTGTGCGTTGTTCCAGCTCCCAAAAATGCCAGAAGAGCAAGACCTGAAACGCCATGATCACTCCCAATGCCCGTCGCATGATTTCTTCCTGTTCCTGCATGTGGACGTCCCCTACCTCCACCAAACCGAAGGGGGTCCCAGTGACCATCTTCAGCTTGGTGCATAGCCAACCACTGAAGTGCTAGACGGACTGCTTTTTCTGTCTCCTCAGACCCTCCGCGTTCTGCTGCTGCTCGAGCTCTTCTGTCATCACTACGATCGACAAACTGACTGGGAGCTTCATGTTTGAGAAGAAGCTCTGAATTATTTACCACGTCCTTTTCATCAGAACTGGCAAGCAGAGGCACGACATCATCAGGACCCTCTCCATCGAGTAATACCCTCACGTGATCCGATTGTTCCATCGGCATTACTGAGTGTGCAATCTCGCCCACACTCTCATGAATCGATTCAACCTGTTCCAAACCATCGTCAGCAGATTCTTGAGGTGACCTTGCATCGACTTCTTCATCACCACCAGTGTCATCCACGTCAACTTCAAGGAGCATGACCA
>CAXFJI010000236.1:0-4829 GCA_964003275.1 uncultured Planctomycetaceae bacterium | reverse complement strand
CGTGCAAAAGGATCATCAAAATAGCTGACGCTACCAAGCATATTGCCAATCGAGATAAAACATCAGCACGAGATGTTCGTTCCAGCAGTTGCCCCCAAAACCCTTGAGGACCCTCAACGGACGTACCACGTCTGACACGGCGACGGACTTTGGGAGGATCAATGCTCATAATATCTACTGACGTTGTCAGTAGTTATATGCCTCCACGATTTTTTGTACGAGAGGATGACGGACAATATCCCCACCTTTAAGTGATACCGTTCCACAGCCAGTAACATTGTCAAGTCGCCTGAGCGCATCGACAAGTCCACTCTTCCGATTTGGCGGCAAGTCAATCTGAGTGATATCACCAGAGATGACCATTTTAGAGTTCATGCCAAGTCGTGTAAGAAACATCTTCATTTGCTCAACGGTGGTATTTTGAGCTTCATCAAGAATGATGAAGGCATCATTCAGTGTACGGCCTCGCATGTATGCCAACGGAATCATTTCAATGACATCTTGTTCAGTGAGTCGCTTGAGGAGATCAAAGTCCATCATCTCTCGCAGCGCATCCAAAAGTGGGCGAAGGTATGGATTTATTTTGGCTTGCAGGTCACCTGGAAGAAATCCAAGGCTTTCTCCAGCTTCAACTGCTGGTCTTACGAGAACAAGTTTGTGAACTTGTTCTGCACGAAGGGCAGCTACCGCCATTGCAACAGCAAGAAATGTTTTTCCACTTCCCGCAGGTCCAGAGCAGACAACGATATCATTTTCCCGCATTGACTCAACATAGGTTGCCTGACCATGTGATCGAGGAACGACAGATCGACCGGGCCGATGCACTTCGATAGGAGTACGGTTAATGTCCTCGGTTTTACCCGTGGCGGCAGCTAGTAACTGGGAGACATCTTCGGCTCCCACAGAACCCTGTTCATGAACAATCTTTTCAAGTTGTTCAAATATTTCTGCTGCCTGTGTGACGGAATGCTCGTCACCTTCAATGTGAACCAAATCCTTTCTCGCCGAAATCGTAACGCCAAGTGCATCGCGGATACGGCGAAGGTTTTGATCCCGTGGACCGAATAGGTCCACGAGCCGTTTTGAATCTACTTCCGCAATAGTCGTCCGAGACATCTGAGCCCGCGGTGAACTGTAAAGCCGTCGGTCTCTTGGGATAATGAATTTTTTACCGATCTAACAGTATAACTCACATGGTGGCTAAACAACTTTGGGATTCATTATTTCCGTGTTTTTAGATGTTTTTTAGCCAAAGCCACGCTTTTTCCTCTTTAAAAAGTACTGTTAATGGCTCGTTGGGTTCCTTGTTTCCAGACAGAAAAGGACGTGTAATGCGAAATGCTTTTTTGAGTTGAACACCCGTTCTTGTTCTATTCGTGGGGCTAAAAAGTCTTCAGTGTTCTAACTTGCGTTCATTCCAGCCATCCAGAGCGACCAAGCAACTGGAGTTGCAAAAAGGAGTGAGTCCATCAGATCGAGGACTCCACCGAGGCCAGCAAGAGTATTTCCAGAATCCTTTACGCCGGACTGACGTTTTATGAGTGATTCCGCAAGGTCACCAAGCATGCCAGCCAGACCAACGGTAAGGCCAAAAACAAGCCAGCCCCCCAAAGGCTGGTGGGGAATCTTCATCCCCAAGCCTTGAAGTATTAACCAAGCGGCAGCGGACGAGCCAACAAGTGATGCCACTGCACCTTCCCATGTTTTTCCAGAACTGAGCAGTGGAGCCAATTTGTTTTTTCCAAAGAGAGACCCAGCAATATAAGCGCAGATATCTCCAGCCTTGACCACAGCAATCATGCTTACTAAAGGCACCATTCCTAACGGGTGTGAAATGTATTGCGCGTTGGTCGGGGTGTCGAGGTAGACCAGTCGCAGGCTTACCATGAACGCCATGGGAACTCCGAGATAGGTCAGGATGAATAGGCTTGCAGAAAGCCGCTCAAGCGAGCCACCCGTCGGCTTGAAATCAATGACTTCCAATGCAAAAAAACAACCTGCGGACACGGCCAATGCAACAAGCGCCCAGCCCAATGCTGCCACAGATGGTACATGCTGTGAATCCATGGTGACGCTTTGTGCTCCAAATGCAACTGCCAAAAACGTAGTGATTACCCCTAATCGCAATGTCCATACTGGCAACGAAAGATTCCGTGCATGAAACATATCGTTAAGTTCATTTACACCTGCCACGGCAAGAAGTATCAGTGCTGGGAGTAGCCACCATGCAGGAGCGACCCCCATAAGACTCGTGGCATCTGCGTAGGCTAAAGCAGAGAATAGACCAATAAGAACGGAGGTCATAATCGTCCGTCGCAAGAAAGTATCGAAGGATCTCATTTTGGAGACAAGCCTCCGAATCGACGATCACGAGACGCATATGCTGCGATTGCATCAGACAAGTGTGACTCATCAAAGTCTGGCCAGGCGGCGTCTGTAACCCAAAGTTCAGAGTAGCTGATCTGCCAGAGAAGAAAGTTACTGATTCGCATTTCACCAGCGGTGCGAATAAGAAGGTCAGGATCTGACATGCCGGCAGTATCGAGCCGTGCTGCAAAGAGATCTTCATCGATCATAGATGGATCAAGTTGACCAGCTGCCACTTCACGAGCCAGGCTTCTGGCCGCCTCGACAATTTCTGCCCGAGCACCGTAATTGACTGCAAGGCACAACTGCAAGCCTCTGTTCTGAGCACACATAGACACTGTTCGATCAAGTTCTTCAAGTGTTGATGCTGGAATGTCACATCGGCGTCCGATCATGCGCACACAAATTTCTTCTTTCATCAACAAAGCGCGCTCTTCAATCATGTATTGTTCGAGCAAATGCATGAGAAAGGTGAGTTCTTCCTGTGGTCGACGCCAGTTTTCACTGGAAAGGCAATACAGCGTGAGTTGTTCAATTCCACGTCGTGCACATTCTTCAGTAATCTTTCGAACACTTTTTACTCCGTGACGGTGCCCCTCAATTCGTGGAAGACCTTGCTGTTGAGCCCATCGTCCGTTGCCATCCATAATGATGGCAATATGTTGTGGCTGTTGTTGGGCCTCATTGTTTTCACGTTGAGGAGAGCCGACATCAGTCATGCGTTTGCTGGAGTCGTTTGAGATGATTTTGGACATGGTGAAGCAGTCACACCGACATTGTGGCACTTAATAGTTTGATCACGATCCGGTCCAACAGAGGCAGTCACGACTGGTCGACCAAGTAATGCTGCAAGCCGTGAGAGATACCGTTTGGCTGCATCTGGAAGCTCGGATTCCTTGCGTATGGTAGAGATGTCCTCCTTCCAGCCAGGAACAGTCTCATAGACAGGAACAGCATTTTTCAGATCATCAGCATGACTCGGAAAATCTGTTGTACGGGTTCCGTTGATATCATACGCCGTACAAATCTTCACCTCTTTAAGGCCGCTGAGCACATCCAGAAGCATCACAGCTAACTCGTCAACGCCAGATAGTCTTGCTGAATAACGCGTTGCGACAGCATCGAACCATCCGCAACGTCGTGGACGCCGTGTGACAGTCCCATACTCATTTCCTCGATCTCGAAGAAACTGCCCCGTATCATTGTCTTGCTCTGTCGGCATGGGGCCTCCACCCACACGAGTCGAGTAGGCTTTTACAACACCAACGACTCTATTTATCCACCGGCCAGGAATGCCTGATCCATTTGAGACGCCAACACCGGACGAATTACTACTGGTCACAAACGGAAACGTACCATGATCAATATCAAGTAAGGCTCCTTGAGCACCCTCAAAGAGAATCCGCTTGCCATTTTCAATAGTATCAAGCAGGAAAGTATTGGTGTCTGAAATGTATGGCTTCAGTCGATCGGCAAACTGTTGGTATTGCTTTATGATGCCCTGTACATCAAGTGCATCAATTTCAGGATTATTCAAAAGTTTTTGCTTGACCGCCACAATATGTTTTAGCTTGTCTGCAAAATCGTCTCGGTACATGTCACCAAATCGAATAGCCAGTGATCGACCAACTTTATCTCGGTAACATGGGCCAATACCACGGCCAGTGGTGCCAATCGATTCTCCTCCTGAGAGACACTCGTTAAGTACTTTGTCTTCTGCAATATGCCATGGGAAGACAACATGAGCCCGATCACTTATTTGGAGTTTTCCAGAAACAGTGATGCCGCGTGACTCCAGGCTATCAATTTCGTGAATAACGGCCGATGGGTCCAGGACCACTCCTCCAGTAATGACGCATGCAATGCCATCCCGAAGAATGCCACTTGGTATCAGGGAAAGCTTCCATGTTTGGCCGTCAGACACAACGGTATGCCCTGCATTTGCTCCACCAGCATACCGGACAACAACATCGTGCTGTTCCGTAAAAACGTCGACGAGCTTGCCCTTTGCCTCGTCACCCCATTGCAGACCGATGACGCAAGTGCCGGGCACGATAAAACCTCACAAAAAAGAAAACGGCGAACTGTCAAAGGAGGCAGCCGCAGTGAGGCCTCCCATTGGAGTCTAAATCTGTGACCAATGAGGTCAAGGCAGGGCAGTTGTCGAGCGATTTACAACGGGGCAACTCTTCGATTCCCCCGGCATTAACGACGGATTCCAGCATTCTTGTGCCTGACTTGCTACGTTGGTTCCTATGACACGAACCCGAGACCAAGTGTATCACATTACATTGCAGGAGCAGGGACAGACATTGGCGGCATTTCTACGGAAAAAACGTAGCAGTGTTCCTTGGTCCCGAATTCAAAAGCTTGTGCGAACCCGCCATGTCATGATTCACGGGAATATCTGTACTGATGAGGCCAGACGTCTCAAAGATGGTGACGTGGTCAAAGTGTTATCA
>CAXFJI010000235.1:0-4831 GCA_964003275.1 uncultured Planctomycetaceae bacterium | reverse complement strand
GGGGGGTTTATTGACAACCCTCGTGATCTGCGATCAGCGACTCGTAACAGTAATGGGCGAGCGCATTACAGGCCAGAATTTCTTGCAGGTTTTCGTGTTGTGTGTGAAATGGAGAATGAAGCCGAATGAACAGGTATTCAAAGTGTGTAGCCCTGCACTATTTTTTTCTTGCTGCGGTATTGCTGTGCCTTGCAAGTGCCGAGAGGGTCATCGCGGGCAGTCTAGAAAAAAGACCAAATATCATTATCTTGCTGGCCGATGATCTGGGATCAAAAGATCTTGGGTGTTACGGAGGCCCCGTCAAAACGCCTGTGCTCGACGGCTTGGCGGCTCGCGGCGTGCGGTTCACCGATTTTCACGCCGGGGCGGCAGTCTGCTCGCCATCGCGGGCGACTCTCCTTACCGGGAGGCAGAATCTCCGCACCGGCATTTATGGTGTCTTGCAAGATCACTGGCACAATATGCATCTACTCGAGCGTGAAGTGACGATCGCAGAAGTGTTGCAACAGGCTGGTTATGGAACGGCCCACTTCGGCAAGTGGCACGTCGGGATGACCTCAGGCAAACGAAAAAAACCTACGCTGCAGGAGCACGGTTTTGACTACTGGTTCGGGCTCTCCAACGGAGCCAGCCCAAGCCATAAGGATCCTACGAACTTTATGCGCAACGGCAAACGAGTTGGACCGCTGAAAGGCTATTCGTGTCAGTTGATCGTGGACGATGCGATCCGCTGGTTAGACGAGAAGAAGAATCCAGATCAACCATTTTTTTTAAATATCTGGTTCAACGAGCCTCATCACAAACTCGCGGCGCCTGACGAGATCACCTCGATCTACGGCGACCTCAACGATGAAGGAGCGCTCTATTCGGCCACAGTCGACAATACCGATCGAGCCATTGGTCGACTCGTTGCAAAGCTCAAGGAAACAGGCAAGCTGGACAACACCTTAATTATTTACTCCTCAGACCACGGAAGTTATCGGGCTGATCGAAATGGTGGATTGACTGGTGCCAAAGGATCAAAATTTGAAGGTGGATTACGATCTCCTGGTATTTTCTTCTGGCCGAATGGTTTTCGAGGCGGTCGTACTGAAGACACACCTTCAGGCTCGGTTGATTTACTGCCAACGATTTGCGGCCTGACCGGTATCGATAAACCCAAAGGCGTGCACCTTGATGGCGCTGACCTTTCACCGTTGCTAATCGAGAAAGGTGACTTTAATCGATCGCAACCTTTGTTGTGGCTTTCACCGTCATCGGGTCATCTTGCTACCTTGCGTGAAGGGGATTACACGCTGATGGGCTACTCTGATTACAAATTGCCTGCGAATAATGCCAAGAAAAACGAATTGCAGCAGAAGTTGGCCAGATTGGCAGGCATCAATCCGCGGGCGCCCAACCTGGGTTCCCGCGTAAGCAACACCACCTTCTCCAGCCCCGAATACAACCGGCTGAAGAGCGAGTTCGTTCGTGTACGGACCTTCCAGGAAGCGTGGATTCCAACGATCAAGGCAGGCGGGTTTAGCCGGTTCGCACTGTACGACTTAAAAACTGATCCGCAACAAAAGAAGGACATCTCAAAGCAACGTCCGAAAGTCACCGAGCGTCTCAAGAAGGAACTGCTCGTACTGTACGAGAATATCATGGCCGATGCACCTGACTGGTCTGCTCAAACTGGAACAGAAAACAAACAGGGACAAGCGAAACAGAATCCTGAGAAAGGTCAGCGTGTTCAATCATCATCTCAAGACATTCTCAAGAAGATATCGCAACGCCCGATTCCTCGTGGCTACCGTGGCTCAAATCATCAATCCTACGTTGATGAACGAATGAAAACATTGTCACCGAAGCAACGAACACGTCTGGGAGAACTTTGGAAAAAGGCCAGCACGGAACAGAATGAGGGCGTCAATAAAGGACAGCTCTTTGTCAAAATATTGGATTACGTCCAGTCATCAGGAAAACAGCAAAAAAGTGAAGATACGCTGACAAGAAATGACACGTTTGCAGACGGCAATTACCAATTCCCTCGCGAACAAAAAGCTTTTCTTGAGAAAACAAAACGCTACTGGCATCAATGGCGAGGGCCAGAAGCCACTGGTATGAGCCTAACTGCTTCACCGCCTGTCACATGGAGTGAAGAAAACAACATCCGCTGGAAAGTCCCGATTGAAGGACAGGGGAACGCTTCTCCTATTGTGTGGGATGACAAGATATTTGTTCTGACAGCCGTTGATACCAAAGTTGTTGATCCAAGCCTGCCACCTCCAGAAGAACAGCCTGAGCGGGTTTTCGGCATTACATTCCCGAATACTGTTTTTCGGTTTGAAGTTCTTTGTTTGAACCGGCTCACTGGAAAAAAGCTCTGGCAACAGACTGCAACTGAAAAAGTTCCGCATGAAGGTACTCATCACCATGCCGACTTTGCCTGTGCATCACCGGTGACTGATGGAGAGCGACTGTACTGCTGGTTTGGCTCTGCAGGGATGTACTGCTACAGCCTTGATGGAACATTGCTCTGGAAACGGGACCTTGGAGAAGTTCGCGTCGGAGCCAGCCTCGGTGAAGGATGCTCGCCTGTCCTTCATCATGGACGAATTATTATCGTCCGTGATCATTCTGGCCAATCATCGATAGAGGTCCTTGAAGCTGCAACCGGTCAAACCGTCTGGAAACGTACCCGCGATGAGAAAAACGCATGGGCAACACCTAAAATCTTTGCAAAAGATGGGGAACGAACGCAGGTTATCACAGCAGCTTCAAATTTCATTCGCAGCTACGACCTTGATACCGGAGAGGTTATTTGGCAATGCAGTGGATTGACCGGAAACGTTACGCCTTCACCAGTCATCTATAACGACATGGTCATCTGCATGAGCGGCTATGAGGGCCACTCTGTCATGGCTTTAAAACTCGATTCGAAGGGTGATGTTTCTGGAAGTTCTGCAGTTGTTTGGTCAGGCGACAAAGGAACTCCATACATTCCATCTCCACTCCTATTTGATGACCAGTTGTATTTCACCCAATCCAACAAGGGAATTCTTACTTCTTTGAATGTCACCACTGGTGAAGCAATCATCGAACGAACACGCCTGCCTGATATTCAAAATATCTATGCGTCTCCTGTTGGTGCCAACGGTCATGTTTATTTTGCCAGCCGGGATGGCGTAACGGTTGTCCTCAAGCATGGTCCAACATTTGAGGTTTTAGCTGTGAACAGTCTGGATGATGAATTCAATGCATCACCCGTCATTGTTGGAAATGAACTCTTTCTACGTGGCCGAAAATCCCTGTACTGTATTTCTGATGAAAAACCATTAGAACAGAAGTAGTTCACAGCATTGCAGGTGCTGCCATACTGTCGGCCGGTGGAAAATTTTCATGATGAAACGACGGCACGATCTAGACGCTCTCCGAGCGGTGGCAATGTTGCTTGGTGTTGTCTTGCACAGCCTCATGTCCTTTATGGGGCTTTCTCCTATTCGTGATTCCCAGCAGGCATCGTGGGTATGGGGCGTGTTTCTTGCCATTCATGGATTTCGCATGCCACTGTTTTTTCTTGTCAGTGGCTATTTCACGTTGATGCTTTGGCAAAAGCGTGGACTGCAGTCCATGCTTCGTCAACGGAGCATCAGGATTCTTTTGCCCTGTCTTGTCGGTGTCATGACAATTGTCCCGCTTGACACCCTCGTAGGAGGATGGGCTCTTCAATACAGCAATCAACAACGAGTACAAAAAAAAGAAAATCGCCTGTCTGGAGATGCAGCCAAGAATATTTTTCAAGTCATTCGATTTGGTGATTTTTCCACAGTGAAGACATTTTTGTCGTCAAAGAAAAAAGAAGTTGCACTCCAGTTGAAAGCACGTGATCCTGAATTCGGCATGCCACCACTGCATCTGGCAGCTTTGCTTGGCCGAACGAACGTAGCCACAATCCTTCTTGAGAAGGGTGCAGATATACAGCAGCGTGACGAAGGTGGTCGCACGGCTTTGCATGCAGCAGCGTTTCTGGGGCGAGCCAGACTCGTTGAGGTGCTCCTTGATCGCAAGATCGATGTGACCGTTCGGGGAGATGAGGATGATACGGCGCTTGATGCAACGAATGTCCCGTGGGATGAAACGCAAGGCATTGCCGCGTGGTTACGAGTTCCAGAAATTGATAGAAAGACAGTCGAAGCTGGTCGCAAAAAAGTACGAGAGCTGCTGCAGGAGGCAGTTGGATCCGTCACACGTGTTCCAGACAGCAAAGAAAGAAAGATGAAGGAGGAGTCACCGCACGTGCGTGCACACTCATTTACGAGTCGTGTGGAGCATGTCCGTAAGCTCTACGCATCGGTGTTGAAATCCGATGTATTTACCGTAGGTGGGGTGGCGAAGGGGAGTGAGCCTTCCAAACTCGCGGCAGTTTTTGAAAATCTCAGGCCTCGTCAACTCTTCATGTCACGAGTATTCGACCATCTTTGGTTTCTTTGGTTCCTTTGTTGGCTCATTGCTCTTTTTGTCTTGAATGCAGCTACGTTACATGTGCTTGGTATTCATGTTGCTCACTATAAGTTTTTTCAATTGAAGAGATGCTTGCTCTGGATGATTCCACTCACTCTTATTCCACAGTTATTCATGGGCGTGTTCACGCCACGCATGCACTTTGGCCCGGATCTGAGTTTTGGTGTTCTCCCGCAGCCTCATCTTGTCTTGTACTATGCACTATTCTTTGGTTTTGGGATGTCGGTCTACGCCTCGGGAGAGTCTGCAAAGCATCTTGGCAGATGGTGGCCACTGCACTTCACGCTTGCCGCCATATGCTTTCCAATAGCTCTTGTGACAATGAGTA
>CAXFJI010000234.1:0-4834 GCA_964003275.1 uncultured Planctomycetaceae bacterium | reverse complement strand
ATGTCACCACTACCAAGAATCGATCCATCCTCCTGAGGCACCAAATGCGGCAGGTTTGTCTCGAGAATCTCAGGAACAACAATCTGCCAACAAACCGCTTGCTCCATTGCATCGTGGAGCCATGACTCAAATCGTTTGGTGAGCATGGGCAAGTGCTGATTGTTCTTCCCTGCTTGGAGCTTGTCCTCACGTGCATCAACCGCAACGGACTCAGGATCTGACTGCTTTGAAGAAGGCCAGTGATCCGGCAATGCTTCCCAGAGTTCCTCAGCTTGGATATGAGCATCACGAATATGTCGATCACGTTCTGCACTCGGAATAATCCATTCTGGCTCATCGGCATTATTCAGCAGAGCCATGAAGGAGAAGTAGTCCGTGTGGGTCACTGGATCAAACTTATGTGTATGACATTGGGCACACGCCGTCGTGAGTCCGAGCCATGTTGTTCCAGTGGTCCCTACACGATCAACCATGGCGAGGTAGCGAAACTCAAGTGGATCGATGCCACCCTCTTCATTGAGCATGGTATTGCGGTGAAAGCCGGTGGCAATCATGTCATCCGGTGTCGGATTGGGGAGCATGTCACCGGCAATCTGCTTGATCGTGAACTGGTCAAATGGCATGTCATCGTTGAGCGCACGAATAACCCAATCTCGAAAAGGCCAGATTGTCCGAGGTCGATCTTTTTCATATCCATTCGTATCCGCATAGCGCGCTAAATCAAGCCACCGCCTGGCCCAGCGTTCTCCATAACGCGGGCTAGCAAGCAATCGATCAACGAGTTGCTCATAGGCATTCGGCGACTGATCGGAAAGAAATGCGTCAAGCTCTTCAGGAGACGGTGGCAACCCGATCAAATCGAAATAAACACGACGACAAAGCGTTTCCGGGTCTGCCTGTCGAGCGGGAGCAATGCCTTCTTTTTGAAGGCGATGCTGCACGAACCAGTCAATGGGATGCTTGCGTGCGTGCTTGGCTGACATATCAGGCAGCTGTGGCTTCATAAAAGCCCAGTGTGGTTCGTACGTGGCACCATGATCAATCCAACGGATGAGAATCTGTTTTTCGGTCTCGCTCAGAGACACGTTTGTATGAGACGGCGGCATCACGAGGTCAGGATCATCACTGGTAATCCGATTGATCAATTCACTTGCTGCTCTATCACCTGGTCGAATAGCGGTTTCACCACTCTCCAGAACCGACACGGCACTCTCTTCCATATCAAGCCGAAGACCAGCCTCACGATTACCCTCATCAGGGCCGTGACACTTGAAGCATCGATTGGACAGAATGGGACGCACGTCACTTGAGAAATCAGGCGGCCCAGCATGCGTAGCCTGCCACTGCATCGCACCCAACACCACCACCCCGATAATCACTCGTCGGATCGTTGTCATCACCACTCTCTGGAACAAACATCAGACAAGAACGCCTTAGCCCTGCAAGCGTTACCCTGCTCACCAGAATACGTTAAGGCCTCAAAGCTTCCAAAGACTGCTTGTGAACGACCTGTTATTGCGGGGCATTCATTTTATCATCGCACCCCGTCTCGATTGTCAATCTTCCTCAAAGAGCTGACACATCATCGTTTCTCAATGCTGTTACAAAGAGACGGTCTCTACAGTTAACTTCCAAGATGGGTGAAAAACACGGGCATCCCGTGGATGTCAAACGATCTATCGCAACAACAGGAATTTCCAGCATATTCGTCTTGATCTCATCCACCTGCCAGTCCACCCACCATAAAACTTCTGGAATGATTCGACTTCGTCCTTGGACGAAGGTAAGGTTTTGACATGGCTGACTTTCCCCGATTTCCAAATGCTTCACAGTTTCCTCGTGGACCCCAGTTTCCGTCATTTGGTGGCGGCCTGTCGGTCTCCATGATTATTGCAGGCGTTGTCATTGTCGCGTTGCTTGGTGGTCTGGCTCGTGCTGTCTATACCGTCGGCCCTGAGAGCGTTGGAGTTGTGCAACGATGGGGACAATTCATCGGTACTGTTGGACCTGGACTGCGATTCAAACTCCCGTTCGGTATCGACACGGTCACGATTCTTCCTGTGAAAAGACAACTGAAGATGGAGTTTGGATTTGGTACTTCCGGTGCCCTCCAGCGTGATCAGATTTCAACAGAACCGGAACAGGAAAGTGACATGGTCACTGGCGATCTGAATGCCGCGCATGTGGAGTGGGTCGTTCAATATGAAATTAGTGAACCACAACAATATTTATTCAATTTTCGAGAGCCTGCTCCAACGCTCCGTGACTTTTCAGAAAGCGTCATGCGAGAGGTCATAGGTGATCGAACCATTGATGAAGTACTTACGATCGGCAGACAGGGCATCGAGGCGGAAGCTATCACGAAACTTACCGAACTCGTTCAAAATCTTGAGATGGGACTCCGGGTACAGCAGGTTCAACTCAAAGATGTTCATCCTCCGCGACCTGTCCAACAAGCTTTTGAAGAAGTAAATCGAGCACAACAAGAACGCGAGGAAATGATCAATCAGGCCAATGGGGAATACAACAAAGTTGTTCCACGAGCCAGTGGCGAAGCGCAGCGAAAACTCAGTGAAGCAGAGGGATATGCGCTCAAGCGAGTGAATGAAGCAAAAGGTGACGTGGCTCGCTTTCGGGCCCTTCTTGAAGAGTTTGAAAAAGCTCCCGAAGTCACACGACAACGTCTCTACCTTGAAACGTTTGGTGAGGTGCTCCCTCTCTTCGGAAACACTGTCATTCTGGATGCTGATGCGAAACAGTTTTTGCCGCTTATGAATGTTCAGCCCTTCTCGCAATCGTCCCTTCCAGCTGTGAGGGGTCAATAATGAGTCCACTCCCAATTAACCACCCTGTTCTTCAAAACCTCAGACGTCTGAGCACGATCATTGTGTCTCCAATCGGAGGTATTCTTGCAGCACTCCTTGCGATTTTTATTCTTGGCTGTGCCTACACCGTTGATGAAACAGAACAAGTTGTACTGACGCAGTTTGGTCGACCGATTGGCACACCGATCAACGCAGAAACTGGAACGTCCGGCGCCGGACTTCATTTCAAATTGCCATTTATTCAAACAGCAAATCGATTTGAAAAAAGAATTCTGGAGTGGGATGGACTTCCAAGTGAAATGACAACGCGTGATAAATTATTTGTCGTTGTTGACACCTTTGGACGATGGAGAATTTCGGATCCACTCAAATACTTTCAAAGTCTTCGCGATGAACGCAGTGCACTGTCACGTCTAAACGATATCATTGGCAGTGAGACACGAAATGTCATTGCTCGTCATGACCTTATTGAAGTTGTCCGATCTGATGAAAACCGCACGCCCGATCAGGATGCAACGCTTGCTGAAGCTGGTGTTGTACTTGCAGGGTTACCGCCTATTCGCTTTGGTCGCGAGGCACTTGAAAAAGAGATTCTCACAGCAGCTGCAAAAAAAGTTGGTATCTGGGGCATCGAACTTCTGGACGTTCGGGTGAAACGGATCAACTATAAAGATGAAGTCATTGAAAAAATCTTTGACCGAATGCGTTCTGAGCGTCTTCAAATTGCTGAACGATTCCGCTCGGAGGGAGCAGGTGAAGCTGCAAAGATCGATGGGAAAAGAGAGCGCGACCTGAAGCAGATTGAATCTGATGCGTATCGTGAGGTCCAGGAGATTCAGGGGCAGGCTGATGCCATCGCATCAGGTATTTATGCTGAAGCTTATACATCGAGTCCGGATGCGTCTGATTTCTATACATTTCTGAAAACGCTTGAGATGTATAAAACAACGCTTGATCAAGACTCCACACTTATCCTCACAACCGACAGTGACTTATTTGGTCTTTTCAAAAAGGCCGAAGACCAAGAGTAATTCAAAACGCCATGGGCGTGTTGGCATTACTCAAAGACCTGTCGGAGTTGTGATTTATCTTTGCTCATGTTCGAAATAATGGCAAAGAGAATGGCTGTATTCAGTCCTGTGGTCAGCATTCCATTCATTGCCATCAGTGGCTCAAACACACGATACGGAATAGTCAGTTGAGCATCAGCTCCAAGCGTATGGTAGGTCATGCCAGCAAAGTAGGCCGCGTCACGAAATGATTCAAAGTGACCCGTTTGATTGGCGATCACCCCCCAAATACATATCTGAATAACCGTTGAAGTCACAATCAACGCTGTTGGTAAAAGAATGGATGGGATAATCAGCTTGATCCCTTTGAGTGCTGGAAACCGTTCTCGAAGTGCCAACTGTAATTTCAAAGTGGCAAACATAAAGACGGCATGGATACTGAGGCTGATCGCAATTGCAAGAATTCCTGCGCCGATGGCTTCCCCGGCATTGGGCTGCATAACGTTCTCTCCAACTGGTGACATGAAAAAAATGGACCAATAGCCTATAACACATCACCTCAGGGCCCGTAGCTCAGTTGGTTAGAGCAGGGGACTCATAATCCCTTGGTCGGCGGTTCGAGTCCGTCCGGGCCTACTTTTCAATACCTGTGGTTGCCAGTTCCGAACTGCTCGTGCTGACTCCTGCTTGTTCTTTTATCCTCTGCAAGCCTCAGGCGTTTCTACTTGCTTCCGTGTTCTGCTCCCTCCCTCCGGTTGCTGTGGGGCTACGTGCTGGACAAACAGGTTGTACTGATTGCCCACTTGATTTTCGTGTGGATTCACAAAGCCACGTTGGTGAAAAACGCCTATACACCAATAAAAGGATTACTGATCTTCTTTTTTGCTTGCAATGTCACACTCCCCCTGTTCTGATACGTCTTGGGTAAAGTGTGCATGGGGCTATTCTTTACTGTAACTTCTTTACTGTAACTTCTTTACTGTAACTTCTTTACTGTAA
>CAXFJI010000233.1:0-4837 GCA_964003275.1 uncultured Planctomycetaceae bacterium | reverse complement strand
TGTCGCACAATTAATGATTGCCCCATACGGCCGTATTGCCGTAATGCACATATCAATTATCGTTGCGGCATTTCCAGTCATGGCGTTAGGCTCGCCACTTCCTCTGCTTGTCTTGCTCATACTGGCCAAAACACTTCTTGATACCTATTTTCATAACAGAGGGCATCGCTCGTTCGTCCTGCTCCCGCCTCATCATGATCTGGCGTCCTATTTTCCGCATGGAAACGTTGTGGATAAGTGAAGTGTGTCGATCACGCGAATACCTCCGTAGTGTGTTTTCCGCTCAAACATGCAGTGCTAGAGAGAACGGACCTGAGTGACTTTTGAACCAAAAATCGTATGATGTGGTAGAGAAGATTGTAGTTTCTCAGGGAGAGGGTCTCCCGGAAGAAAGCGTCCGTTGCTTCGATGAGGATCACTCGTTTATGAACGTCTTGGTTCGAACGATTGTCTGGTTGCTGATTGGTATCTTCATGCCATCGCACGGGAGTTCTGTTGAAATACCTGACCCGCTTGAACTTCTCACTGCAACAATTGATTCCTCAGAAGATGCGCACGTTCAGGCATCCCTTCTTCAAGGCATGCTCCTAGGCCTTGAAGGACGTCGACGTGTGGCATGTCCAAAAGGATGGACTGAACTCAGCGCGAAGCTGGCAAAAAGTGATGATGCCCTGGTGCGGAAACGAGCGCTCGCATTGTCACAGATTTTTGGGGATGACCGTGCGGTGTCGCGAGCACTTCAGACAATCAAGGATGCGAAGGTATCTGCAGCAGATCGTCGAACGGCCCTTCGTCTTTTGTTGAATCAGCAGAATCAGGAAGCCTCTCAATTGCTCGCGTCACTCATCGAAGATTCCGTGATGATACTCGATGCCATTCGGGGGTATGCCATTGTCCAAAATGATGAGGCTCCTGATGTGTTACTGGAACGCTATCCTCGTATGAACCAAGAGCAGCAACGAGCAGTTGTTGAAACACTTGCATCACGGAAGGTCTATGCTGTGGCGTTGCTTGATGCGCTGCGAAGAGAGCAGGTCGCATGCGATGATGTGCCAGCGCAGGTTGCCCGCGCGCTTGATGATATGCTTGGGAAACAATTTACGGATGTCTTTGGGGATGTTCGGGAGATTGCCAAAGACCGGACGCAGCTGCTTGCAAAATATAAAAAGCTCTGTAGTCCATCAGCTGTTGCTGCAGCCGAGGCTTCACGTGGTCGGGTTGTATTTCAAAAGACGTGTGCCGCCTGTCACATGCTCTACGGCGAAGGCGGAAAAGTCGGGCCCGACCTGACTGGATCAAACCGAGCAAATCTCGACTATATCCTTCTCAACAGTGTTGATCCAAGCTATGACGTACCGGATGCGTATAAAACAGTATCTGTCCTGACGATCGATGGACGCGTTGTCAATGGAGTTCTTGCGGAAGAGGATGCGACACGCATTGTCTTGAAGACTCCAGAGCAACCACGCGTTGTCATTGCAAAGGAGGATATCGATGTTCGAAAGGTGTCTCCAAAATCAATGATGCCTGACGGACAACTTGATCGCATGAAGCAGCAGGATGTGCTTGATCTCATCAAATACCTGCGGACGACACGACAGGTGGAGATTCCACAATGAAACCATCTATGAGTGAAGCAATGTTCTCAACACTGACAATGTCACTCGTTCGTACCGGTGTGGGTATGATCATCATGAGCCTCGTATTTGCCACAACGGCGTTGTCAGAAGACAATCGTAATCGACTACCAAAAAAACAGCTCAAATACAGCGATGCACCGTTTCTCAAGCCTGCAGAGGCTGTGAGGGAGATGTCTATTCCACATGGCTTTGACGTGTCGGTGTTTGCCTCCGAGCCCGATATCGCAGAACCCATAGCATTTTGCTTCGATGAGCGTGGTCGGATGTGGGTTGCGGAAAACTTCAATTACCAGACTCGGAAGCAACATACAGATGACCAGGTCAGTCGCATACAGATTCTTGAGGATACCGATGGTGATGGTGTCTTCGATACAAAGAAAACATTCATTGATACGTTGACATTCACATCGGGTCTGGCGTGTGGATTTGGGGGAGTCTTTATTGGTTCCCCGCCGCATCTAATGTTTATTCCTGATGCCAATCGTGATGATGTTCCTGACGCCCCCCCGAAAATACTCCTCGATGGTTGGGGGATCGATGATCGTCATGAAACGTTGAACAGTTTCATCTGGGGCCCAGACGGCTGGCTCTACGGATGCCACGGTGTGTTTACGCATTCACATGTGGGGAAGCCAGGTGATGATCACAACGAACGCCAGTTTATTGATGCTGGTATCTGGAGGTACCACCCAACACGAGACGTATTTGAGATTTTTGCTCGAGGATTATCGAACCCATGGGGGTTTGACTTCAATGATCATGGGCAGGGGTTTGCCACGTGCTGTGTCATTCCCCATCTTTTCCATGTCGTACAGGGGGGGACGTACCATAAGCAGAGCCGATTGCATGTAAATCCCTATGTGTATGACGATATCAAGACGATTCGTGACCACACGCATCTTTCTGCCCACGGCGGTGCACGCTTCTACTTGGCCGATGTTTTCCCAGAGGAGTACCGTGACCGTTTGTTTATGTGCAACATCCATGAGCATGCTGTGCTGACAGATATCATGGAGCCGAATGGCTCAAGCTTTATTGGCAGGCATGGTGATGACTTTATGCCAACCAATGATCCTGCATGGGTTGGGTTTAGTGTTGAAATGGGCCCTGAAGGAGGTGTCTATATTCTGGATTGGCATGACCAAGACATCTGCGGAAATGCCATCAAGTTTCCCGACAGTGGTCGGATTTACCGAATCATGCCAGAAGGGTCACAGGCTTCGGTGTGCCCGGATCTTGGCGCTTTATCAGATGCAGAGTTAGTTGACATGCAGATGCATGCAAATGACTGGTATGTTCGACAGGCACGAACACTTCTGCAGTATCGTGCTGTCAATAAAAAACTCGATGCAACGTTGGTTCATTCAAAGCTCACTGCGTTGTTTGAATCTGCCGCAAGCCCACCGAAAAAGTTGCGAGCCATGTGGGCCTTGTATGTAACAGAAGGACTTGATCAGGATCGATTGCTTGGTTTGCTTGGGCATGAGGATGCATACGTGCGTGCGTGGGCTATTCAGTTTCTGTGTGATTCAAGCAGCATCAATGCCTTTCAGCCACAAGCGTCATCTTCGTGGACACCAGAGGCTTCTGTGCTTCGGCAGTTGAGTACGTTGGCAGAATCTGACCCGTCACCTGTTGTAAGGCTCTATCTCGCATCAGCCATTCAGCGATTGCCATTTTCCCAACGCTGGTCGATTCTCAAAGGACTTCTTTCTCATCAAGAAGATGTTGTCGACAATAATCTGCCACGGATGTACTGGTTTGCTCTGGAACCGATGGTGCCATTGTTTCCAAACAAATCGCTTGAGCTTGTTGTGGGAGGAAAGATTCCACATTTGCAGGAGTGTGTGGCCAGACGATTGGTGACGCAAGATTCTCAGGCAGGTGATTTCAATCAAGTGCAAAAGGCCGTGGAATGGAATCGAATTATTCAGACAGTCGCCAATGGTGTGCGGATTCAAGATGTTGGTGAGGGTGGTGTCGTAAGGCATGAGGTTTTTCGAAATCAGGTCGCAGTTCAAACACATCCACTTGACCGGCATACGCCGTGCGTCTTGAGCAAAAACCGTTTGAATGTCCCCGCAGGCAAGAAAACATCACTACAATTGCGGGTCAGCCATCATCCACACGGAGACTGGCAGCTGCGTATTCTTGTCGGGAAAAATGTTCTTGCTGACCAAATTGTCAGTGCTCAAACAGTCGGTCCCGATGAGTGGCTGGATGTCTCGGTCGATCTCTCTCGGTTTGCAGGCCGCCGTATTACGGTATCAATTGAAAATCGAGCGAATGACTGGCGAAATGAATGGGCGTACTGGAATGACATTCGTGTTGTTTCAGAATAGAGAGGTGGGAGCGAGATGATTGCTTGGCAACATGCAGTTGTATTTTGTGCAATGTGTATTTTTTTCCACGGTCCTGCACTGGCACGTGATGCAGCGAAGATTGTCTTTCTTTCCGGCAAGCCAAGTCATGGCCTCATGAAGCATGAGCATCGAGCCGGGAATATGATCCTGGCTGATGCCCTTGTACGTTCTGGTTTAAATGTCGAACCGATTGTGGTGCCACGCGTTGGCTACCCTGAGGATCCAGCGATTCTTGAAGATGCAGCGACGATTGTGATTTTTTGCACCGGTCATAGAGGTCATATCCTCAACCCGCATCTCGATGAGTTTGACACGTATATGAAAGCTGGCACGGGAGTCGTGATGATCCACTGGGCGACAGAAGCAGAGAAGGGACAGCCCGGTGAAAAGTTTTTGGAATGGATGGGGGGGTTTTGTGATCTGAATTGGTCTGTCAATCCTCATTGGACGCCGCACTTCAAAGACTTTCCAGATCATCCGATCACTCGTGGCATTCAACCATTTCGTGTGGATGATGAGTGGTATTACCACATGCGTTTTGTAAAGGACATGAAAGGTGTGACATCAATTCTTGCTGATCTCCCACCTGCATCAACGCTTCGTCGACCCGATGGCGATCGAAGTGGAAACCCAACGGTCCGGAGGGCTGTTGCAGCAGGGGAGCAGCAGACGGTTGCATGGGCCTATGAACGTCCAACGGGTGGTCGTGGCTTTGGTTTCACTGGAGCACACAATCATGTGAGTTGGCAAAATAAAAACTTTCGCACGGTTGTACTGAACGCCATTCTCTGGACAGCGAATGTTGACGTGCCCAAAGGCGGTTGCCCATCGCCG
>CAXFJI010000232.1:0-4922 GCA_964003275.1 uncultured Planctomycetaceae bacterium | reverse complement strand
GTGCCGTCGTTGATCAGGTGTTGTTGGAAACGTACGGGCCGATGAAAGGCTCACAAAAGGAGAGGAAAAACAAAGACAAGACCAGGAAGACCAGGAAGAATTAGAACCATTATTCAAAAATTGAAGTGTAAACGTGTCGTACCGAAACTTATCTTTCACCATCGTGCTTTTTGCGATGATGCTTCCCGCTGTGAAAGCGGAGGAGGCATTGTCTTTCAATCGCGATATTCGGCCGATTCTTTCCGATAAATGTTTTCAATGTCATGGGCCAGATGAAAAGGCTCGAGAGTCTGGTGTTCGACTCGATACCAGGGAGGGTGCTCTGGCTGAGCATTCAATTGTGCCCGGGAACATCGAGGCCAGTGCGCTTTATCGACGCATAAACTCTGACAATAATGACGAGTTGATGCCGCCACCCGAATCAAACAAGCACCTCAATGGTGCTGAGAGGAAGTTGATTGAGCGTTGGATTAAGGAGGGCGCTGTCTATGAAGACCACTGGGCCTATTTGCCGGTGCAGTCTGTATCAACGGAGTCTTCGATCGATGATCTTGTTTCCCAGCGACTGTCCACTGAAGGGCTGAGCCGATCGAAGCCGGCCGATTCGATCACGTTACTGCGCCGATTGCATTTCGATATCACAGGGATTCCACCAACCCGGGAAGAAGCGGTCCGTTTCGATACAACAGATCTGGAGCGTTATGTAGACGGACTTCTTGCCTCTCCTCATTTTGGAGAACGCATGGCAATTGAATGGCTTGATGCCGTTCGTTACGCCGACAGCGTTGGGTATCACGGGGATCAGTTGATCGAAGTCTCAGCGTACCGCGACTGGGTCATCAATGCCTTCAATGCCAACATGCCGTTTGATCAATTTACGATTGAACAGATTGCAGGAGATCTGCTACCAGACGCGTCACTGCAGCAAAAAGTAGCGGCAGTCTATAACAGGCTTGGACAGACGAGTTCAGAAGGTGGAATTCAAGATGCTGAGTATCTTGCAAAGTATCAGGCGGAACGTGTTCGAACCACGGCGACGACATGGATGGGTGCAACCCTTGCATGCGCTGAGTGCCACGATCATAAATTTGACCCGTATACGACGAAGGATTTTTATCAGTTCGCGGCCTTCTTTGCGGACATTCTCGAGAAGGGTGCTTGGAACAACGATGGGAGTTTCCAGGAAGATGTGACACCCTTTTATGCGCAGGGTTACAAGAACGGACAGCGTGGCCCCACGCTCCTGGTTCCAAGCCAGGAAGACCAGGACCAGTTGAAGGAATTGAGGAAGACGTTAGCAACGCAAAAAGCGCAGTTGCAGGTAACGACACCAGCATTGGTCGCGGGAGCAGACCAGTGGGTGAATGATCAACGTGCTGTGATGTCCAAAGAGGGGGCGGTTGATTATGTCATTCTCAGTGAACGTGGTGAGACAAAGAATATTGAGACGAAAGGATGGAATTTTATAGGGCCCGATAAGGGTAAGGTTTTTGATGGTCGCGTGTCACGTCTCCAGGAGGCGAAAGGTCTCGTCCAACACATTGCCGGTGCACAATCGAATCCATTGGAGATCGTTGATGGCGATGTGCTTTACGCCTATGTATTCATTGATCCGAAGAATCCACCGAGCCAGGTCATGCTACAGTTTCATCATGAAAAAAATGGATGGGCCCACCGTGTCTGGTGGGGGAAAGATGACATTCCATTTGGTAAGGGAACCAATGGGCCTGCACACGTTCGGGCTGGGGAATTGCCTGAGGTTGATGCGTGGGTGCGTCTCTCAGTCTCAGCGAAAGATATGGGGCTCGAAGCTGGTGCCAAAGTGACTCAGTTTGCCTTTACTCAGTTCGGGGGGAGGGTTTTCTGGGATCAGTTTGGTCTCACGACAAACAATGAAAAGTATCGTTGGGATGGTTTTTCACCGGAACTTCAAGACGCCATTAAAAAATCCAAGTCAGATCGCAGCGAGAAAGACCAGTCAGTCATTCTTGCTCATTACCGAACCATTGCCCCTGAACTGAAGCCGTTGCATACAGCTATAGGTCAAACGAACCAGCAGATTGCTGGGATCAATGCAAGGATTCGTACGGTTCCTGCAACTGTTTCGGCAAAGTGTCGTGAGATTCGTATTCTGCCGCGTGGCAACTGGATGGATACATCAGGAGAAGTCGTTCAGCCAGGAACGCCTCATTTTTTGCCGGGCCATCGGGAAGGTGCATTAACCCGTCTCGATCTTGCGAAGTGGCTTGTATCCCCAGAGAACCCGCTGACGTCACGAACGTTCGTGAACAGGATGTGGGCTCGCTTCTTTGGAACTGGTCTTTCAGGAGCGGTCGAAGACCTTGGGTCGCAGGGGCAATGGCCTACCCATCCAGTATTGCTCGATCATCTTGCGGCAAGATTTATAAAGAGTGGCTGGGATGTGAAGCAACTCATAAAGACAATTGTTTTGTCGGAAACCTATCAGCAAAGCTCTTCTGGAACACCATCGCTACACGAGCGTGATCCCTACAATCGATTGCTTGCTCGCCAAGCCGGGATTCGTCTCCCTGCCGAGTTGGTGAGAGACAATGCGCTTGCAGTAAGCGGCTTGCTGAATCCTCACGTGGGGGGACGAAGTGCCCGCCCCTATCAGCCAACGGGATATTATCAGCACCTCAATTTCCCAAGGCGAACCTACAAGGCGGCATCTGATGCGAATCAATATCGACGCGGCGTGTATACCCACTGGCAACGGACGTTCCTGCACCCAGCCATGCGTGCGTTTGATGCACCGTCTCGCGAGGAGTGTACGGTCAAACGTGATATTTCCAGCACTCCACTTCAGGCGTTGGTCCTTCTCAATGACCCTACCTTTGTTGAAGCTGCGAAGTCACTCGCGGAGAGTGAAACAACGATCGCAGCGATGTTTGAGCGAGTCCTGACGCGGGTTCCTGAAGATGCAGAACTGGAGGCCTTAACAAAGCTCTATGCTTCTGAATTGGATCGCTTTGAAAATGATCCTACCGCTGCTGATGAGCTTCTTGCTGTTGGAATGAAAGTGATTGCGAAGCCTGAGTCTCAAACGCAGCTAGCGGCGAGAACGTCTGTGGCTCGCAGTATCTTGAACCTTCAGGAAGTGATTACCCGTTACTAGACATGTTTACTGGCAGGTCATCAATGACTATCGAAGCAATCGATCAACTAAAGCGGCGGACGTTCCTGCACAATTCCTTTTCAGGCATCGGGGCACTTTCCATGGCGGGCTTGCTCAGAGGCCCTCAGAACCTGTTTGCGGATTCACCCAATGCTGGCGGAATACTTGGTGATGTTCGTCATCGTCCTGTCAAAGTGAAGCGTGTTATTCATCTGTGTATGGCAGGTGGTCAGTCTCATCTCGAGAGTTTTGATCAGAAGCCGAAGCTCGCCGAGCTTGACGGTCAACCAATGCCTGCTTCCTTCACAGCGGGACAGCAATTGGCACAACTCCAGAAGAGTGCTGGCAAGCTTAAGTGCATGGGGCCGCGCTACGCCTTCAAGAAGTGGGGGAAGTCAGGGCAGGAAATTAGTGAAGTATTCCCCCACATTGGATCGGTTGCTGACGAGATTGCGATTATTCGTTCGATGCAAACGGAGCAGATTAATCACGATCCGGCACATACCTTCATGAATACTGGTTCCATTATTCCTGGGCGTCCGAGCATGGGTGCCTGGGTGAACTACGGAATCGGCTCTGAGTCGGAAGACCTTCCTGGGTTCGTTGTGTTGACCAGTGAAGGCGGAGGGCAAGGGCAACCGATCTCTTCCCGGCAATGGAATAACGGATTTTTGCCAAGCCAATTTCAAGGAGTGCAATTTCAATCCAAAGGTGATGCAGTTCATTACGTGAACAATCCAGCAGGTGTTAATCGTGACGCTCAGAGAGATGTGGTGGATACGGTGAATCAATTGAATCGCCTTCTCGGCCAACATCGGTTTGATCCAGAGATTGAGGGTCGAATCGCCCAGTATGAAATGGCATTTAAGATGCAGGTGTCCGTACCCGGGCTCATGGATGTCAGTGCTGAATCAACGAAGACTCTTGAGATGTATGGCTGTACTCCAGGGGACGGCAGTTTTGCAGCCAATTGCCTGCTTGCTCGCCGTCTTGCCGAGCGGGGTGTTCGGTTTATTCAACTCTATCATCGTGGTTGGGATCATCATGGAGGGATTGAAAAGGGATTTAGGAAGACCGCTGAAATTGTTGACCAAGGAACCGCTGCGCTCATAGGCGATCTCAAACAAAAAGGGATGCTCGACGATACCTTGATTATTTTTGGTGGTGAATTTGGTCGGACCCCAATGGCACAGGGGAGTGGGCGAGATCACCACATTAATGCCTTTTCGATGTTCCTGTGTGGTGGAGGCATCAAGGGAGGTGTTACCCACGGTGCGACAGATGAGCTTGGCTATGCTGCGGTTGAGGATCCCGTTCATGTTCACGATGTACATGCAACGATGTTGCACCTGTTAGGTATTGATCACAAAAAGCTGACGTTCAAATTTCAGGGGCGTGACTTCCGGTTAACGGATGTTTTTGGGCATTTGATTCAGCCGATTCTGGCGTGATGAGATTCTGGAAAATGGTATTTCGGCATGCGCTCCCCAGCCGTTCATGTTGGTAAGATACGAATGGGTAGGAGTGCGTGATGTTGCGTTGTACGACCGATCGTTCAGGGAAAGCTTTTTTCAAAAGAGAGGCTGCAGAGTGAAGATCAATAGAATAAAGAGCCGAGTGCGTCATGCCGTGGTTGTGAGTGTCTTTTTTGGCATGTTTGGTTCCGTTGGATTGCGAGCTGAGAATCGTCCGAACATTCTGTTCTGCATTTCGGATGATCAGAGTTATGCCCATACTGGTGCGAATGGTGACCCAGTCGTCCAGACCCCAGCGTTTGATCGTGTCG
>CAXFJI010000231.1:0-4935 GCA_964003275.1 uncultured Planctomycetaceae bacterium | reverse complement strand
TCAAAGTGATTGAGGACGTTCTCCAGCAATGCACCCATAGTCTCATCGTGATACACACCCCAGGCCGTTGCAATGGATCCCGTGTGAAACACACGGCCACCATTCGGACGTTCCCAATAGATAATTTCAGCGATGGTCTGTTCGTTTCCGCTTCGCGGCTTGTGGCCCTCAGCGTTATAGTCGATCACACGACGAGAATCCTCACTGCGAGCGAGCGTAGTGATCCCTCTCGGTTCAACCAACCCTTTCACAGCAGTGTCCGAAGTTGCTCGCTGTAACGTTGACAACCTGACATCGAATTCATGCCCCACGGCACCAACACCTTCACGAATCCAGCCGAAGGTCTCTCCCTTCTTCAGCCCGACCTTGTTTGGATAGTTGAAAAGAAAATGCTCTGGCTGATCAACCTTGTACGGTTGAAAAGCCCCACCCCACCCGATACATGTCAGCCCTACAACCTTCCACGCTGGGTATCCACAAAATCGCATGAGACTTCCGCGCTTTTGATCACCGCTGTGATAAAGCTCACCAACCTGCGCAAGCCGACGTCCACCAATGCCCGCCCCATACTTCCGACACTCCATGTACTCATCATCTTCATCATAGGTGACTCGCCAAAACATCGTGTTGCCAGATAAGACGATTACGTCACCACCTGACCGCAGGTATGTATCAATGCCTTCATACGCACGGGCAGACCAGTACTCGCTATGCCCGTTAATTACCACAGCTTCATAGCCGTTCAACAGACTCGGATTCCGGTCCACATCGCGGTCTGTCAAGACGTCATAGTCGTACCCATGCTCATCCAGCCAGAGATGAAGAAAACGCTCACCTCGCATCAGGTGACTATACGAATTATTGATGTACGTCTTATCGGGACCTGCTGCAGGCCAGGGCAGCTTCATTCCGACTTTATATGTGGGCTGACCGTGGGAATGATCTCGATAGCAACTGTAGGCCGGCGCAAGAGGTTGACTGTTTTCAAGGCCACCAGTACCCATGAGCACACGTCCCGGAGTACGATTCACCGGAAAAGGCACCGAGTTATATGCCAACCAGGTGTTTGATGCAGTAAGGACCAGCAAACGAGGCTGTGGTTCAGTCGCCCCACGCCTCACAACAAATGAAGTGAAAGAACGCCTCGGTTCGCCATCTATTTCGAAATCAAAACGGCCGGCATAGATGCCAGATTTGGAATGAGATGGCACGCGAAACACATGACTGATATCCCAACGTGCGTTGTAGAGTTCATCTGATGCCAATCGCAAACTATGACCGCGATTGACGTCCAATGTGGGATCATACGCCAAGTCGTGCCGATCGATGGCAGATGCATCAAAACTTGGCCCACCGATCATCCACGTGCCTCGGTTAATAATCTGACCATGCCTCCCATCAGCACCAGCATCGGCAACATGCGTACCTCGTTCTTCAACAAATGGCCAGCACGCAAGCACAGCAGTACCAGTCGGAAGCGTGAGTCCACGACCGTTGAATCGTTGCCGAATCGATAGTTCCTCACAACTTGCATCCACCTGCAGCGAACCACCAGCGATCTGGTGAGGATCAGCAGAGACACCGGTGGATGGTTTCAACTGGCGGGCGGCGGTGTCATGCTCATCGGCCGGAAGTGCTCGGTCGTAGATAGCAACCATAGCGATATCTCCATCATAAAATTTATCTGCCACGCCCTCACTGCCGTATGCACCAATTCGAATCGCGGTTTTGCCCGGCCGTACGACGCCATGAAATGGAAACTCACTGACCAATGTCCCGTCAATAAAAATTCGCTTGATGCTTCCATCCCACGTACCCACAACATGATGCCAGCGTTGCGTTGTGATCAAACCTGACTCTGTCTGATGAAGAAAAGAAGGATTAAATTCACCACCATCGCCGGTCATAAAGACAACTCTTCCATCATTCAAAAACAGACCAATCCCACTCGTGTGAGGAAAATCATGCTGCGTCACCAGACCTTGCCAGCCTGTAAGACTGAACGGACGGATCCAGCATTCAAGCGTCAGTTGCAATAATGGCTTTCCTGATGGCAACCCTTTATCAACGTGGACGTACGACCCCGGATGAATCGACTGAGACTGTGGGTTAGGCTCATAAAAAGACTTGAGGACCGTGTCCTTTGACCGTTTGTTTGGATCTTCACCAAGCCTCACCACACTCAAACGATAGGGGACCTCACTACTCACTCGAAATGCAATGTCCTCCCCTGCAGCAATACTTTTTTGTGCATACGCATGCAGCCCCGGCACAGTCACCTCCCGATGAGGTGGAAGCCTTTGTACAGCAGGACTTTTGACAACAGCACCTGCCATTGACTTTGACTCCTTCAAGAAAGCCACAAGATCAGCAATTTCTTCCGGTGCCAGAACTTTGTCATACCCATCAGGCATCAATGAGGTATTCGAGTAGCTCGCCTGCTCGATGTCCGTGTAAGCAACACGTTGCATGACACCCTCTGCTGATGCAAGAAACAGTGCATTTTCGTTCTCTTGTACCACCAATCCCGAAACAACCGTGCCCTTTTTTGTGACAACGTTCACCGTCTCGTGATACCGGGCAATGGATGCACTCGGCAAGACAATGGCTTCCAGAAGATCTCGCTCGCTTCGAACCGCACCAATGCTGGTCAAGTCAGGACCAAGCCTGACTCCTGCTTGCCCCATGAGATGGCAGGTCACGCATTTTGATCTCTCACGATCGTGAAAAAGTTTCTGGCCACGTTGCGGATCACCTTTGGAAAGAAACGGAGCCACGGCCTCAAGACGCTGTTTCTGTAAACCGATCATTTCAGGGTTTGGTGGATCAGGCTTTGCAAGACGAATCTCTGGGTACTGAGCAACTGCAATGTTCTGCTTATCCAGCTGTAGCATGTGCTTAACCTGCTTTGTGATCAGATGCCCTTCAGGCAGACCACGTACGTCACCAATCTCATAGATGGCATACAAAATCGCATGCTTCAAAAAGGGATCCATATCTGATGAGTAGCACTCAAGCAGTGGCCTGACTGCTTCACGCTGACCAATGCGCCCAAGTGCCATCACTGCCACACGCAGAACATGCGGATTCTCATTTTCTGAAAGTCTAGCAATCAGTTCCGCAACGGCAGCATGGTCTCTCCACAACGCAACACTCTGCATTGCAGTTATGCTCACCGTAGGATCTGACGCCTTGATGAATTGCCGTATGCACTGACGTGCATCTGCACCGGGGATTCGGTGCAGGGTCCAGATGGCTGAAATTCGGGCAGGAGACAAACGCAATGTGTCAATATTGTCTTTTGATGCCAGACTATCAATCGCACGCTTTACAACGGCTGGCCGCTCATCGGACAGCCATTCAACCTGAGGATTCTGCCAATCAAGCGCAAGCCCACGGGGATCCTCAATCGTGATCACACCCTTCTTTTTGACTCGATAGATCGCACCCAGAATATCTGGCTTCGCTATTTTGGACGTTGGACAACAGATCATGTACCAACTGCCAGTATCAGCAATAAGCAGAGTGCCGTCAGCATCTTCAATGACGTCGGTTGGATGAAAGTCTGTTTGATCACTCTCCATGAATGTGGTTACTGTTGACCCAAAGGAAGAGCCAGAAGACTCTAGTGTGTGTCTGGAAAGACGCCGAGTGTTGAATTCTGTACAGATGAGATCGCCACTTAATCCGGACGAACCACTGCGTGGCATGACGATGCCCGATGGAGCTGCTGGACCCAAGTGCGAAAGCACAGGAAGCAGGTCACCTGTGCTAGGATGTGGCTTAAGAACACGAGGATTTTTCCGACCATAGATGCCCCCATACACAGCATGCAAGACGCCATCTCGTCGCCCAGGTGCTGAAAGATCAAAAAACGTTCCACTCAGAAACCGCTCACCACTGTCACTGAATGCCAGACCCACGGGGTTATTCATCCCTCCCGTCATGACACGCTCCAACTGACTCCGATCTGGACGTGAGCGATAGATGTGAGCAGCATGAGAAATTCGCGTCCTCCCATTACTAAGCTGATGCTGCTGCGGTGCAAAGGCCCCCTTACACCAGTAGAAAAAGCCATCAGGCCCATAATACGGACCATGCATGTCATTCCCGCAGTTTTCAATCGACCCACCGTCAAACCAGACAGTTCGTTCGTCTGCAACATGGTCACCATTGGAGTCATGGAGTTTCCATATATGAGGCGGCGCACCGACATACACGGATCCATCATGCACAAGTATGCCTTCAGGAAGCGGCAACTGATCTGCAAAGACCGTCGACTCATCAAAACGACCATCGCCATCTCGATCAACTAGGCGTAACACGCGATGCTGTGGATCTTTTACCTGAACAGGTGCTTTATCGGTGTTGCCGGAACTATCTGTAACGTACAGCACACCAGTGTCATCAAAGCACATATGCATTGGTCGATTGACCAAGGGTGGTGCCGCAACTTGTATGACCTCATACCCGTCCTGAATCTTGAAGGTATGCGGTGGAATCGTGATGGTGCCTTCACCATTGACGCATGAGCAGCAATACGATGCAACACAGGTGACGAGCACAAACAAGCTGCCAATCCTCGACGGACAAGCAGAAGGGTTGTTCATTTTGAAGAGCCACTCTCTCTCGCAAGAACCGTGATCAGCAACCGACAAGACGTTGAAACCTAACTGAAATACAACACCAATCGATTGGTAGAACCACCTGGCGCATTGGAGCGACAAACATGCACGAGGGAATATTCTGGAGCGCCAACCGTGTTTTCGTGTTCTCAAAGACACACAGAAGATCCATTCTTAGGAGATCATGCGTTTCAAAAGATTATGAGTAATTTGTTGCACCCGCTCATCCGGCCCCTGTTGCGTAACACCATGCCGGCTTGGATTTCTATGCCCTGGTGGGCTTGAGAGGCCATTGGCCCACCAAATGGTT
>CAXFJI010000230.1:0-4942 GCA_964003275.1 uncultured Planctomycetaceae bacterium | reverse complement strand
CGAATCAGTGAAACGGGAGTTCAGCGTCGAGGTGATCTTTTGCAGGCTGCTCAGCAGGATTTTTTGTTGAAGACAAGTCATGATCGTCGCGTGGCAGGTGACATTGCAGTGACGGAAAATGGTTTTCGTCTCGCTGGCCCAGAGTTCATGAGTAGCTTCGATCTTCAGCACGAGTCTGATGACACCCGGTTGCGATTTGGAGATGAATTTGGTCAACGTTGTCTCTTGGCGCGTCGACTCATCGAGAGAGGGTGTCGCTTTGTTGAAGTTTCCTACGACCTGAACTTCAAAAATGGTACAGGGTGGGATACGCATCAAGATGGTCAGAAGTCTCAACATGTTCTGATTCAAAGCCTGGATGCAGCATTGTCTGCGCTGATTGATGATTTGGAGCGCAAGAAACTACTTGATACAACACTTGTTGTGGTGATGGGTGAATTTGGCCGCCCCTCGGACTTCGACAAACAAGGAGGCCGCGGCCATCAAGGAAAGGCGTTTAGTGTCGTTCTTGCGGGAGGTGGACTCCGTACCGGGCAGGCCATTGGTGAAACTGATGAACTCTGCACATCAATCATTCAGCAGCCTGTGTCCGTTCCAGATCTCTTCGCCACGATTCTTGCAGCGCTTGGTTGTAACCCGTCCGAGACACTGTATGCAGGGAATCGCCCTGTTCCAGTTACGGACAGAGGTGTTGTCATCCCACAACTTTTTTCCTGACCTCTGCTGAAGGTTGCACCGTGGCCTTGCATGTTTAGTATGTGCATAAAGGGCTACGTCAGTGCGCCGTCGATGCGTTCAAATGTGTGGACAAAGAGACCGCTGCGAAGCTTTGGTTCAAACCAGGTGCTTTTGGGTGGCATAATTTCATCAGCGTCAGCAACTGCAAGCAGCTCATCAGCACTTGTCGCATGCATTGAAAAAGCAACTCCACTCTCTCCTGCACGATCTTCAAGTTCCTGGCATCCCCGAATGCCACCAACAAATGAAATCCGTGAGTCTGTCCGGGGGTCACCGATGCCAAGGATTGGTGCCAGAATCCGATCCTGAAGCAGGGCGACATCAAGGCTTCCGATGGGGTCGTTATGATCAATCGAAGATGCCGGGAAGGTCAGCAGCCACCACTGCCCCGAAACAAAGATAAGTACCTGGCCCCGTTGGGACGGTGTGCCGGCTGTTGCTGGTTCAAGTGATCCGACTGTTCGAAGTTGGTCAAGAAACGCTTCGGATGACAGTCCATTGCGGTCAGCAACCACTCGGTTGTAGGGAAGAATGCGAAGCTGATCGTGAGGGAAGATCACGGATAAAAATCGATTGTATTCCTCATCGCCACTGTGATCTGTGTTTACCTGTTCTGATGCAGTTGCTGCTCGCTCCGCACCAGCACTTCGATGATGACCATCAGCAATGTACAAACGATCGAGTTTCTTGAACGCTTCAACGTACTGCTGTGAGTCAGCTATTTGCCACCCGGTATGCTGCACACCATCAGGAGCAATAAAGTCAAACAACGGTGATGATGCCATGTCCGTCTTCATGCGTTCTGCTATGGAGTCAGACCCATGCGTTGCATCACGAAAACATAAAAAGACAGGTTCGGCGTGGCAGGCAGTGACAAGCATGTGGCGTGTGCGATCGTCTTCCTTGTCGGGACGGGTTTTTTCGTGTTTTCGAATATCTCCAGAGCGATATTGTTGCGCCTCGACGCAGGCAACAACACCTGTTTGCGAAATGCCTTCTCGTATCTGTCGATACAGGTAGAGGCTCGGGTGAGCATCACGCACAAGTGTTGTATCATCAATCATCTTTTGCAGATTGTCTGATGCCTTTTGGTAGACGGTGGCATCATGACAGTCTGTGTCCAGAGGAAGATCAATCTCTGAGCGCACAACGTGGAGATATGAACACGGTTTTCCGGCGGCTCGTTCTCGGGCCTCATCGGTTGAAATCACATCATAGGGATCACTGGCTACGTCTGGTGCGTTGTCAGCAGCGGGGCGAAGGGCAGTAAAGGGATGGATGTGAATCATAGATACCTTTCGTAGGACGAGCGTGCTGGAGGATAGCGATCAGCGGATGGGCCGAGCACACCAGATGGAAAAGCCTTCCAGTCTATAACGCAATACCTTTTCTTCACAGATCAGCGTGTTTTCGCACTCATGGTGAGAGGAGACTGTGGTGTGGACTGAACAAATCAAGTAAGAATCTCATGAATGACCTGTCCATGGACGTCAGTCAGACGGCGATCGAGTCCATTATTTCGCCAAGTGAGTTTTGTGTGATCGATTCCCAGAAGTTTCATCACGGTTGCATGAACATCGTGGACGGTTGTTGGATGGTCACGGTCCAATGGCTTATAGCCCCACTGATCACTTTCCCCATAGGTGCATCCGCCTTTCACACCACCGCCACAGAGCCAGTTGGTAAAGACAAAAGGATTATGGTCCCGTCCCCTGCCCTTTTGAGAACTGGGCATTCTTCCAAACTCTGTGGTCCAGAGAACGAGTGTGTCGTCGAGAAGTCCTCGCTGATCGAGATCCTGAATAAGAGCAGACGCGCCTCGGGCCATTCCTGTTGCGAGTGGCCCATGGTCACGTTCTACATCTTCATGGCTGTCCCAATTGCGGCGTGGATGACCATTGTCATTCCCACTCCAGACTTGAACAAACCGTACGCCACGTTCAAGAAGTCGTCTTGCAGTCAGGCACCGAAGACCAAAATGATGAGTCTCTTCTTCTGCATTAATCTCGTTTGGCCAACTACCACGACCTGGTTGAATACCATAGAGTTTGAGGATGTGTTTGGGTTCATGTGTGATGTCGAGTGTTTCAGGGGCGGCTAGCTGCATCTTTGCTGCGAGTTCATACGAACGGATGCGAGCATCCAATTGGTGATCGTGTCCTCGTGCCTCTTGATGCCGCTGGTTTAATGCTGCCAAGACCTGTTTTGTGGCGGCATCTGAATGGGGAGTAATGTACGAGGCAGCTGCATGGGGCTGAAGGTCCGCAACTGGATCTTTGCGAGCTGGTTGGATGACGGTGCCACTAAATTGCCCTGGTAAGAACCCGGCATCCCAATTCTTGACACCATTGGATGCGAAGCCTCGATGGTCTGGCAGTACCACAAAAGTCGGCAGGTTCTCATTGATGGAGCCCAGTGCATAGCTCACCCAACTGCCCGCTCCTGGAAATCCAGGTAAGACAAAGCCGGTCGTTTGCAAAAGCGTTGCTGCAGAATGAACGCCAGAGGTGCTTACCATGTTGTGAATGAATGTCAGGCGATCTGCGACGGTCCCGAGTTCAGCCACTGGTTGGGAAAGAAGCTTGCCACTGTTGCCGTATGGCTGGAATTTCCATATTGGTTTGAGCCAGGGGCCAAGGCCATTTTGAAAGGCCTCGACAGGCTCTCCAAAGTCACTCGGCTTACCGTGGTGCTGTACGAGGTGCGGCTTATAGTCAAAAAGATCAATATGACTTGCAGCGCCTGCCATGAATAATTGCACCACTCGCTTGATACGAGGCGGAAAGACACAGGCCCGATGCGCATGGGCTTTCGTATTGTCCGCATGTGTCATCCGTTCGTGAGAGAGCATTGCCGCCAGCGCTATGCTCCCAAAGCCATTGCCTGACCTGGTGAGCCATGTGCGACGATTCAAGTGCCTGTTCATCATTTCTAATCTACAAATAAGAATTCATTAAGATTCAAGATAGTTCGACATGCGTTTGCTAAGCCATGCTCATCTGCTAGTCCACCAAGTACTTCATGTTCATATGAGGTGGCATGTCGGCCAATGGCAAGCTGGATTGCTCGATCAATTTGACTCCTGTGATTGTGACCACCTTCCTGTTGGATGCGTTGAGCAAATTTTTCAGCCTGTGTGGTCATGAATCCATTATTGAGTAAGGCCAGTGCCTGAAGAGCTGAAATACTTCGATTTCTTTTTTGTACGCGCATGGATGGGTCTGCGCAGTCAAGCGCTGTCATGAAAGGCTGCGTCTGGCTGCGTACGATGAATCTGTAGATACTCCGCCTCCACGTTGTTGTGTCTGTTGGATCAGCAAGATCGTAGCGATAGTGTGGTGAATGAGTGGGCTGCTCGATCTTGAAGTCTTTCCAGCCTGGGCCACCCATCGTAAGGTCAAGTGTGCCAGCGACAGACAACACGGCATCACGAACCGCTTCAGCTTCGAGTTTCCTTCTATTCTGCCTCCAGAGATAGTTGTTTTCCGAATCAAGAGACCCAGCGTTGGTATTGCCGAGCGATGTCTGTCGATACGTTGCTGAGTTGACGATCAGGCGATGAAGTGATTTCAATGAGCCGCCATTGTCACGTAAATTGTTTGCAAGCCAGTCGAGGAGATCTGGGTGCGTTGGCTCATCACCCATGCGTCCAAAATCACCCGGCGTTGAGACAATGCCCTTCCCGAAGTGATGTTGCCAGACTCGATTCACAATGCTTCGCCACGGTAGAGGATTTCCTGGGTGACTCAGCCAGTGTGCGAGAGCAATTCTCCGTTCACCTTCACCATGCTGTTCTGGAAGATTAAATCGGCTTGGGAGTGATTGGAGAAGTGAAAGTGTTCCCGGGGAAACAGCATGTGTTGGGGCCAGTACATTTCCTCGAGACAGGACATGAATGGTTCTCGGTATTCCCTGTCGCTTTCGTGCTGTGACGGAATACACTTTCTGCATTGCAGGTAGCGCACGTCGTTCCTTCTCGATCGCTTCAAGTTGACGTTTTATTTCATTAATTGATGAGATGATGGGGTGGCAGTGCTTTGATTTGAGAAGTTCTTCTCGCTGTTTGCGAAGAACAATGAGATCATCATCGAGCGATGGAAAGTGGCCATCAATAAGATTTGCTTTTTGCCATCGAGGAGGCGCTTCAATGGAGTCACGTGACGTAACAGTTGCATGTTTTGCAGGATTCAGCTCATCGCCAGCG
>CAXFJI010000229.1:0-4988 GCA_964003275.1 uncultured Planctomycetaceae bacterium | reverse complement strand
ACAATATCGACGAAATAATCCTGCTTGGGAAACCGTACTTGATCTTGATGCACTCGCAAAACGAGATAATGAGAATTGGGTTTGGCATGGCGTAAGAGTGTTAAAGCCTGAAGACCGTTTTTGCCTTGTCTCGCTTTCCCGCGGTGGAGCAGATGCCGATGTTGTTCGTGAGTTTGATCTAGAAACAAAAAGCTTTGTGGCGGGAGGCTTCTCACTTCCCGAAGCGAAGAGTTGGGTTTCATGGAAAACAAAAAACACGCTTTTGGTTGCAACAGATTTCGGTCCTGAATCACTGACTACTTCTGGATATCCAAGGACTGTTCGGGAATGGGATCGTGGAACAAACCTAGAAAATGCTTCGATACTCTACGAGGGTTTACCCGAAGACATGTCCGTTGTTGGATGGCATGACCCAACACCTGGCTATGAACGTAGCTTTGTCACGAGGCAGATGACCTTTTGGACAGACGAACTCTTTCTTCAACGGAATGGTCACCTTATCAAGATTCAAAAACCTGATGACGCCAATGCAGTCGTCCATCGTGACTGGTTGCTCATTGAACTACGAAGCGATTGGACACGTGGCACCACGACCTATAAAGCAGGTTCACTCCTTGCTGCAAATCTTGAACGCTTTCTAGCACCAGGTGATAGTACAACACTTGATGTCCTCTATGAACCAACCGAACGAACATCCCTGGTAGCATTTTCCACAACTCGTAACAACATTCTTCTGAAAACACTCGACAACGTGAGGAGTCGGATTTTCATTCTTCACTATCACGACGGAACATGGCACAAAGAGCCACTGCCAGGAATTCCAGACGTTGCAACCGCAAGTATTTCCGCTGTTGATGGGCTGGAAAGTGACGACTACTTTCTTACCACGGCAACACCTCTCAGCCCCACAATACTCTCCTTTGGGACACTCTCTGATAATCGACGTCACCCTCTTCCAGAAAAGCTGAAACAGTCTCCATCTTTTTTTAAGAGCGATGGACTGACGGTCCAACAATATGAAACAACATCACAAGATGGCACCCGCATCCCTTACTTCCAAATCGGCCCAAAACACCTTCCCCATGATGGTTCAACTCCTACCCTTCTCTACGGATATGGTGGTTTTGAGATCCCACTCTTACCGAGCTATAACTCACTGACTGGTGCCGCATGGCTTGAACAAGGCAATGTATATGTCGTTGCAAATATACGGGGCGGAGGTGAATTCGGCCCCAAATGGCATCAGGCAGCATTAAAGAACAAACGGCCCCGCGCCTATGAGGACTTCATTGCCGTTGCCGAAGACTTGATACGAAGAAAGGTGACCTCCCAGGAGCACCTTGGTGTAAAAGGAGGGAGCAATGGTGGACTACTTGTTGGAAACATGTACACCATGCGTCCTGATCTTTTTGGAGCTGTTGTTTGTCAGGTACCGCTCCTCGACATGCAACGATTTCATAAACTGCTCGCTGGTGCAAGTTGGATAGGAGAGTATGGAAATCCGGACATCCCGGAAGAATGGCAGTTCATCAAACGTTTTTCACCATACCACAACTTCCTCAAGACTCGTTCCTACCCTCCAATACTTATCACAACATCAACTCGTGATGATCGTGTTCACCCAGGCCATGCTCGAAAAATGGCTGCACTTTTAGAATCAGCAGACAAAAACGTGCTGTACTATGAAAATATTGAGGGTGGCCATGGTGGTGCTGCAAATAATCAGCAGCGTGCCTTCATGGATGCGATGGCGTGGTCTTTTCTAGAAACACAACTGAAGTGATTCAGAATGAAGTGGTTGCTCATCTTTGTCCCCATTACAGCTTTTCTCAACTGGAGCGGCGCATCTCCATTGTGGGTATTCTGCTCCGCACTTATCGCAATTCCTCCTCTTGTTGAATTGCTTGGCTCAGCAACAGATCATCTGAGTGGTCAACTTGGATCTTCTTTAGGGGGTCTTCTCAGTGCCACACTTGCTAATGCACCAGAGCTCATTATTGGTTTAGCTGGGCTTAAGAATGGACTTGCTTCTGTTGTCAAAGCGTCACTTACTGGTTCAATCTTGGTGAATTTACTTGTTGGACTGGGATGTGCACTCGTCGTAGGTGGCCTGAAGTTTGGCACACAAAAGTTTGAACAAAAGTATCTTCGCTTCAATGCTGCAATGCTCATGCTTTGTAGCTTTTGCTTTATTATTCCGGCTGTATTTCAGTCTGTTGTTCCAGATGCATCACGAGAACTTTCTACTGAAATTGCACTCATTCTCCTGCTCGTTTACATCATCAATTTAGTGTACACCTTCTTTCAGCAACCCTTGAATGCCTCTGAACGAGCGTCTTTATCTAAGGCACGGGGAAAAACTTCGATCAGCAAGGCGCTTGTACAGCTGGGAATCGCGGCACTTGGATTAGCATTCACAAGTGATCTCCTAACCGAATCATTACAGCCGATGGCTCACACACTTGGTCTTTCTGATGTCTTTAGCGGTGTTGTTCTTCTGGGGGGTGTTGGTGGATGCGGTGAAGTCCTTACAGCACTTCGTTTCGCAAAAGCAGGCAAACAAGAACTTGTACTCGCCGTTACGGTGGGCTCAACCATTCAAATGGTTCTGCTTGTTGCACCACTGCTTGTACTACTAGGACTATTGGTTGGCCAGCCGATGGATCTTGCTTTTTCAGGCATTGAAATTATTGCAATTGTTATCTCTGTCATCGTTACTCGAGAACTCATCCAAGATGGCAAGGTAACGTGGATGGAAGGCGTCTTACTTCTTGCCACCTATGCCATCTTTGCTTTTGCCTTCTACCATGTACCAGAGAGCTACATGTCTTCTTTATAAAAGAACAGTCACCGCTTGCATTGGTACACCAATATCAAGTACACAAACCTCACCAAGCCAGCGACATGCCTTTGGATTAAGAAAACCAATCTTTTGTGCTACGAAGGTACCTGTAATATCAGCTTTTATGCACTCATCACCACCTTCACCTGAGTCACAATCGAGTCCGGAAGGTATATCCACAGCAAAAACATGACTTTGATGTGTGCTCGAAAAGAAGTTTATTGCCTGAATAGCTGTTTTCAATACACCACGAGGTGATCCTACGGCACCCGTACCGAGAAGTGCATCAACGATCCATTTAGTGTCTTTGAGTTTCTGCTTCCAGGTCTTCAAAGAAGCCTCATTCATTTGAAAAAAGGGAATTCCAAGTTTCTTTGTTACGTTCCAATGTGTTAAGACATCGCCCTGAAAATCTTCTGGCGGACATGCCAGCAGAATTTGAAGATCGTATGAGCGTTTCCAGAGATGCCTTGCGATCACAAGACCATCACCTGCATTATTCCCTTTGCCACACACAACAGAAACACGGCCTCCTGAAACCTTTTCGTGAAGAAGCATGGCGGCATTTCGCCCTGCATTCTCCATAAGAATAATCCCCGGCAGGCCAAGTTCTTCAATGGCCCAATCGTCGATTTGACGGACCTCATTTCGTGTCAGCGGTCGCATACTGACCCTTTCTTTATTTTTCCTTGAGTTCGACACTTGTTGCTGCAATAACGAACTTGCTCCCAGCACCGCTTCCATTTCTTTCGCCATCTAAATGGCCTGCCGCATGCCCAACAAATCTTTTCATGTATCTGATGCTGCGCCTTCATGAAGACATCTTCATGTCTTGAGATTTTAGTGACGCTGAAGGAAGAGTCTCTTCCAAGATGCCGCGTACTCGTGGCCATAGGAGTACTGCCTCCACGATCATCCAAGCTTCTAGAACCAACATCAACACTGCAACTGCTGCCAATGCTCCATTCCCGTCTAAAAACCATCTGCGAGTGTCATGGATGAGTGCCCATGCTGGCATAATGAGCATAAATGTTGCTGGCACGAGGGTCATCCATGTTGGAAGGCCTCGTCGCTGAAGATAAAAGCAGATAACAATCAGACAAAGGCCTGCGAGCAACTGATTGGTCGCTCCAAAGAGCGGCCAGAGTATGAGCCCTCCCGTGCCCAGAGACTCGAAGGTCCACGGTTTTCCGGGTGCAGGCATAAGGGCCAAAAGAAACGCAGATGAAACTGCAAACAATGTTGCACCATGTGGTGTTGTCAGCCACCAAAGAGGGTTGAAACGTGATGTTTTTTTCAAGACACCCTTTTTCTTAAGTAATGTTCCAGCCAACTCCTGAATAACGTACCGCTGAAGTCGTGTTGCTGTATCCAGTGTCGTTCCCGCAAAACTTGCAACAAGCACACCCATGAGAGCTCTGGCAAAGGTAGGGTCAATTCCAAGAGACTCCAAAAAATTCCCGGAACCGACCACAAAGGCAGCGATTGCTGAGCCGCCTGTGACTTTTGTCCAATCAGCATAAATGCTGCTCCATAAGGCCTCTCCCGTCATTCCGGGATATGCCTGCTGCCACCCCAATCCAATACCTGCACCGACTGCCACAATTACCAAGATTGCGAGGAATGCTTCAAGTAACATCGAACCATACCCAACGATACGAGCATCTGCTTCACTTCGTAGCTGTTTGCTACTTGTGCCCGAACTGACAAGGCAGTGAAAACCACTAATCGCTCCACACGCAATAGTCACAAACAAGAATGGCACAATGGGCGGAGCGCCTGATGGATGAAGATTTATCGTTGGTGCCACCATTTCCAGAGGTGCTCGGCTCCCGTTCTCTGATACCGTTCCACCAACAAAAGCAACCACGAAGAGACCAGTGACAATCAGGCAAAGACTTGTGATAAGCTGCAGGCTATTGATGTAATCTCTCGGTTGAAGCAAAACCCAAACTGGCAAAACACTTGCTACGTAGCAGTAACTCAACAATACAGCGACCCATACCCACACCGGCCATGCAGCAACTGTTTCATTGATACTACGCACTCCATTTCCGACCCACCCTCCAGTCCAGTCCAGGCCCGGACAACCTGCTCCCAACCAGACTGTGGCTATCATTATGGCAAGGGAAACAAGGCTTGGCAC
>CAXFJI010000228.1:0-5013 GCA_964003275.1 uncultured Planctomycetaceae bacterium | reverse complement strand
AAGCCGGCGAGCCTGCCATGCCGATAGCGCCCCCTGACTCACGAGCCACTTCGCCACTTCAACTGTATCTTTGGCCTTACAAGACTGCCGAAGTCGCTTGAGCCTGCTCGCTTCAATGAGCCGACTTTCTGCTACCAAACTCCAAAAAGTATCATTATCAAGGACATTCATTCTCTCTCTACTCTAACCTGCAATGGGGGAAATTCTCCAATGGTGTCTCTGCTTGTGGGGAGAGAGGGCCTGTCGATACGATGATGCCTCTGAAAAACCGATGGCTTCAAGAACGAAAACTCATTTTTAGGACACCATGGACGTCAGTACATCAAACTCAATCTATTTTCAACAGGCCGCAGATGAGCTCGACCTGAGTGAGACAATGCGGAGCCTTCTCCTGACGGCAAAACGCGAGGTTCAAGTTCAGCTTACGGCTGAAATGGACTCTGGTGCGTTATCCACTTTTATTGGCTATCGCGTGCAACATAACGATGCTCGTGGCCCACTCAAAGGAGGCCTCCGCTATCACCCAGAAGTGGATCTTGATGAAGTACGTTCACTTGCATCGCTTATGACATGGAAGACAGCGGTCGTAAACATACCGTACGGCGGGGCCAAAGGAGGCATTGCGCTTGACCCAACGACACTGTCCACCCGTGAATTGGAACGCGTGACGCGAAGCTTTGTTGACACCATCCATGATCTTTTTGGACCTGACGTCGATATTCCTGCCCCCGATATGGGAACAACCGCTGAAGTCATGGCATGGATCATGAATCAATATGGCAAGTATCATGGCTTTGCCCCAGCGTGCGTTACCGGTAAGCCCGTCGAATACCATGGAATACCTGGACGTGAAGAAGCCACCGGACGTGGCGTTGGCATCGTTACACTTAAGCTGTTGAGCCGAATCGGGCGACGTATTCCAGACACAACCGTTGCCATTCAAGGCTTTGGAAATGTCGGCACGCATACAGCCAAATTCCTCCATGACGCAGAATGCAAAATCATTGCGATCAGTGATGCACATGGAGGATATTATCGACAGGAAGGGATCGATGTGTTAGACGCCCTTCGTCACGCAAGAAACCATGGCGGACGCCTGGATGGCTTCACTGGAGGTGATCACATTGATAATCAAACGCTTCTTTCACTCGATTGTGATGTTCTTATCCCAGCTGCACTTGGTGGCGTATTAACCGTTTCCAATGCAGAATCCGTGCGAGCACCAATCATTGTCGAAGCAGCAAATTCTCCAGTAAGCCCTGAAGCAGATATTCTTTTTGCCAAAAAGGACATTACTGTTCTTCCCGATATTCTTGTGAATGCTGGTGGCGTCACGGTAAGTTGGTTTGAGTGGGTCCAAAATCGTCAGCATTATCAGTGGGGAGTAAACAGGGTTCGTCAAGAACTCGACCGCACTCTTGGTGAAGCATTTGAACAAGTCTGGCAGCTTTCATCTTCCCGCAAGGTGAGTCTGCGCACAGCTGCCTATATGCTAGGGGTTGGGCGTGTGGCCCAAGCAGCAGTGCTGGGAGGAATTGTTTAACTTATACACGTCGAAAACAGTCAATAACTTTTGACTCATAATCTTTGCAGTCGACTGATCAAGGTGCACCGACCTGCAGCATGACTGTGCCTGTTTAGGAAATCTTATGTGCCCATCACAGGGGCGCGGATTCTTTGGCCTCCCTCTGCTTTGGAAGACGGCGGGTGGCATGTCGATGACGGGAAAATGGCTGGTGGTTATCAAGACCAATAATCTCAAGACTGAGACCTTCATGCAAAAAGTCACATTGAAGCTCATCCAGTTTCTCCATCACATTACTGTCAATGAGTCGGGTTCCTGCAAGATTCACAATCACGTTGTTCCGTTGCACTAGACCGATCTGCTCAATCTGACGCCGAAATGGAAGCCAATTTGAAAAGACGGCTGAGCCAGCTGCATTAATTTGAACTGTCGTCTCATCGATTTCCGTGGCTTGAAGAAATGGCTTGAAGAACTCCTTGGGAGGAACACCATTCATGACATGAACAAGGAATTTTGCAGCTACACCAATGCCAACACCTGTTAATAGATCTGTCGATAGCACACCAATAATTGTTATGACAAATATGGCTAACTGTTCAGGACCAATCTCAAACACGTTAATAAACTCTCGCGGAGAGGCCAGACGATAACCTGTGTACACAAGCATGGCTGCGAGTGCTGCTAATGGTATTCGATGAAGAAGGGCTGGCACACTCACAAGAAAAGCGAGCAGGAAGATCGCATGCCAAAAGTTTGCGAATCGCGTATGACCACCGTTGTCAATATTTGCTTTACTACGAACAATTTCAGAAATCATTGGCAGCCCTCCTATTGAACTTGCAAAAATATTTGCAACGGCCACCGACAGAAGGTCACGATCCATTGATGTCTTGCGTTTCCATGGATCAACAACATCAATCGCTTTTGCTGAAAGCAGTGACTCAACACTGCCAATAATTGAAAACATCATAACCCACCAACAGGCTGTAAGACGGGTCGTCGGCTCAACAAATACGTTAAAATCTGGTGTTGTGATTGCACTGATCAAGTCATGAGGAATACTGACTAAAAAGGTCTCGCTGATTGGGTATTCGTGGCCAAGAAATGAATACGTGTGCTCATGAGAAAGGTCAAAGTAAATTCCCAATGGCACCGCCAGCAGTAACACAAGAAGCGGAGCTGGTATTCTCTGAAGTCCAAATTGCTTCAAACAACTCTTGGCAAGAGGCATACCAAACAGGACACACAGGCTGATTAATCCAATAAGAGCAATTTCAGGATTGATTTGATGAATTCTTGCAGGAAGTTGACTTAGGATCTCGAGCGGGTCGCCGTCTGCTTTCTCACCAACTACGACGGGCAGTTGTTTCAAAACAATAATGCACCCAATTGATGCAAGCATGCCGTGCACAACTGCTGGTGGAAAAAAATCACTGTATTTCCCGACACGAAGAGCCGCAAAAGCAATTTGTACAATTCCTGCAATGCAACCAACGGCAAGAGTCATTCGATATGCCGAGAGATCCACAAGAGGATCAACCCCCATTGTAAAACCAAAAGACTCCATTGCCCCAAACACAACGACAATCAACCCGGCAGCTGGCCCCTTGATTGTCATTTCAGAATTACTAATAAATGGGGTCAGCAGACCTCCCACCACTGCAGTCATGAGGCCAGCCACTGGTGGAAACCCACACGCAGCTGCAATGCCTAGACACAGCGGCAGGGCAATCAAAAAAATAAAGAAACCACTCAGGACATCTTGCCTCAACCACCTATGAAGGCATGAAACTCTTCCACGAGGCACAACAACATCATTGGGAAACCTAACATTCCCAACATCTGACTCACTCTTCATATTGAGCGGCTCCTACCGTCTATAAAATGACCCAAAAGAAAACCACACGACGAGTCCTCAAAAAAGCATGACGAGTGCATGCGGGTGGACCCAACACACGTTAGAACACGTACAAACACTGAATGTGAATTCAGTGCGTCGGTGGCCCTCGAATGACAGCAGGGGTTCGATGGGCTCTCAGATCTAAACTAAAAGCAATACGCTTTATCTTGCCAAGACATATTTGAGATTGTTGTTCTCTGGCAACACGTCCTAGCAGCAAATGGTCTCGAGACTCAACTTCTTCCTCACGTTCTTCGTCAAGACCTTCACCTCGAGATTCACTGAGTATTTCAAAATCAACATGAATGGCGGTTACCGATGGAGTCAGCCACCCAGCGATTGATTGGGCAACTGCCACCAACGGCATGCCCAAAAGCATGGTTAATGATGCCGCAATAAAGACAACGTAGCGAACGGAAAACCTTTTCATGAAGAGTGACCGTACAGCCGGTGAACAAAAGTGTCAAATACAATCACTTGCACATTGACGAGTTAGAGACTTTTAGGACGATACCAACTTTCCCGTAACCAGTCCGCCAATAATTCGACTTCCTTTGTTGTAAGCATGCTCGTTGCACCATTCTCAGACTTCCCAAAGCTGGGCATACGATCATTCATCTCGCCGTAAAAACGCTCATGTGATGGGTCGTTGATGATGCCCACAATCCATTCACGGGTACCCCAGCCGGTTAAATCTGGTGCCCCTCCAAAATCCATATCATTGTCACCAAACTTGTGGCATCCACCACATCGGTCAGAGTCGGCGATAAGTTTTCGTCCCTCCTGAACAACCTTCATATCGATTCCGTCACCCACTCGTTCTGCCTCAGCTGCAAGTGCCTGAATGACTGCATTGATTTGCACCGGCGTCCACGTCTCTGAATCCGTCATATCATCGGTGACATACGAGACCATGTCACCATCTTTGTGGGCAGTGTTACCAAAATATGACGGCCCAGCGACTTGATTCGGATCAAACAGTCCTTCTAACCACAAGGATGTCCCAAACTTATACAGATTCGCTGCTGAGGAATGAGAAATATCGCTATGAGCTAATCTGTCACGTGGATCGACATGAGCATGACAGCTCGCACAGTACTGCGCAAATAAAATTGGTCCTTGAGTTTTGGCATCGTTACGAATCAATTCCAACATACCTGTTGGCGGTATTTTTTCTGGTCGACTCGCCAACTCGATAGCCCGTTCCGCATGGTGTTTTGCCTGGCTTACTGCCTCAAGAAATGATCGAGAATGACGAACTTTTTGAAGAGTAACCCATTGTGCAAGAATAGATGCAGCCTTTTTTTCATCACCATCAACAGCTTTTATGAGCTTTTCTTTGTCTCCACCAGTCTGATCATAGAACTCCTCGGCTTTTGCAAGAGAAGATGTGTCTACCCAAAGGGCATAATAATCTTCATTCAGTGCCATCGCAGTGAGCAAACCGGCTCCTGATAGAATCGCAAGTGTAAACGCAATATTAAATCGGTGGCCGAGTTCCCACCGACCGATGATAGGCATAAGAAACATCACACCCATAATGAGACCAGGCACGACAATAGCGCCAAAAAACTCTCCACTTGCGCCC
>CAXFJI010000227.1:0-5038 GCA_964003275.1 uncultured Planctomycetaceae bacterium | reverse complement strand
AAATGCCCAGTTCACCGAAAATGGCTATCCTGCCAGTGATTGGGCTGTGTGGCGACTGTTCTGTACCGATTAAATCATCCTTTAGTTTATTTTTGGAGCCTTTATGGGTCATTTGTTTATGACCGGCGCATCCGGCCTCCTGGGGGGTCAATTGCTTGCGCGCTTGCTTCGAGAGGGACGGCAGGTTGCCGTTCTTGTCAGACCAACAGCGAAAGCGTCGGCACGCGAGCGTATTCATTCGCTTCTGGCGCAGGAAGAGAAAGAAACCGGCCTCCTGCCTCGTCCGATTGTTATCGAAGGGGACCTAACAAAAGACTTCTGCGGCCTCCGTGATGCTGATAGGGACTGGGTGCAGCAGCATTGTCACTCAGTCCTTCACAATGCTGCATCGCTTGAGTTTGTTGGTGCGGATCGTCAGGGAGAACCCTGGCGAACCAATCTAGCAGGCACACGAAATCTCCTGAAACTTACAGAGCAGGCTGGCATCACGGAATTTCACCATGTTTCAACGGCCTATGTCTGTGGGCTGACTCCAGGGCCGATTGCCGAGACATCATCTACGGGTGCTCATGGATTTCGCAATGATTATGAGGCAAGTAAGCATGAGGCTGAAACGCTCATTCGCGAAGCGTCATTTTTGGAACGCCCAACCTTTTATCGGCCCGCTGTGATTGTCGGGCATTCGCAGACCGGTGCAACATCAACCTACCACGGTCTGATGGCAATGCTGCAGCTTATGACCGTGATCGTTCGAAGTCTTCCAGAAGATGAGAATGGTTTTCGGAAAGTTCCACTTCGCCTTGCTATGACAGGCGACGAGCAGCGAAACATGGTCCCTGTTGATTGGGTGGCTGATGTGATGGCTCGGTTACTTGCGATACCTGAGGTCCGGGGTCGCACCATTCATCTTGCACCAAAGCGCCCCATTACGATTCGAGAGATTATTGATTCAACCAGTTCGTACCTCAAATCGTATGGCCTTGAGTTTTGTGGCACGGAAAAGCCTGAGGAGCTCAACGATATCGAGAGCTTTGCGTATGGTGGAAAAGGGCTGTATGAGGCATACGAACAGACCGATCCTACCTTTGATACGACGACCATTGCGGAGTTTGTTCCAGAGTTCCCCTGTCCAATTATCGATGAGCAGATGATTCACCGTTTTCTCAGATACGGAGACGCTGATCGGTGGGGGAAGCGGAGGCGACAGGACGAAAAGGTCTCGGTATGGATTGGTGATCTTCTCGAATCCCTTTCGTCTGAAGAAAGAATTACGCTTGTTCGGGCTGTCGCTGGTGGAACAACAGCGAGTCCGCCGTCGTCTATCGGGCTTCAAGTGCTTGGTCATGGTGGGGGAGCATGGACGATTCGGCGTGAAACGAGTACGTCAGCCGTTCTCGAACAAGGCATTGATCGTGCATTGCAATTGTTTCGAGTCACGAGTGCCGAACTGGTGCGGACGGCACAGGCTATTGGGGTGCTGCCGCACGGGCAGGCCAAACCATCGAAAACTACCGCAGCTGTGTCACCTGATCAGGACCGGGATGCACAATCACTGGCAGCGTCTTGAGTGATTGAGAGGCGCTGACAGGCGTTGGAGGTTTCAGTGCTGAAACGCCAGATTCGCCGGCTGGATTTTCTGAGTCGAAGAAAACGGTTTTTGAAATGTGTAAGAGAAACTCATCATATTCAAGAATGCTACCTTCAACTTCTGGTCTTCCTCTGGTTTGACGGTATGCACACGCAATCTTTTGCTGCGCTATGCGTGGTCCATTTGGTCTGTGGGGTATCTCATCAGTAAAAAGTCTCTTACCTCGAAAAACTATATAGATATTTTTAGGATGCATTACACATGATAAGTGCGAGTCTTGTGCTGTCAGCGGTACTCGTAGGGTTATTGATAGGACAAGGAATCGCCTTGTGTTTATTTGGGCGTCAGTTCTATGTGGCTGCTCCAAGACAAAACCTGTCTGACGGTCATCAAAAAATCACCACTGTTATGCCAGTCCGTGGTGGTGGCCGCCGACTGAGGCAAGCTATCCAAAGTCTTGTGAACCAGACATATTCAAATGCAACACTCTTGATAGTGGTTGATTCTGTTCAGGATCCAGCATTTTCGATCGCGCGTGATACGATTAAGAACTTTCCTGAAGAACGGGTAAGAGTCACAGTCCTGCATGACAGGCGTCCGCATTGTGGAATGGTGTGTAGTAGTCTTCTGCAATCGCTCTCAGAGTGTGACGACGACACTGAAATCATCACATTTGCTGCAGCAGACACCGTTTTGCCGTGTGGTTGGCTTGAAGAAATCGAATCTGTCTTGTCTCGCCCTGATGTTGGCGCAACGCTTGGGAATCGATGGTATCGTCCTGGAAACAATGCAGGAAGCCTCGTTCTGTTTCTTTGGAATGCTGGAGCGACGATCCCAATGTGGTTGTATCAGATTCCGTGGGCAGGCGCTCTCGGTCTGCGGTGCCGTGACCTTGAACCCACAGGGCTTTTAGAAATTTGGCAGCGAACCATCGTCGAAGATACACCTGTGATGCTGGCCATGAAAAATCAGAATAAGAAAATGGCATACTCCCCGCAGTTGATCGTTCCTGTTGATGAGGAAATGGATTTAAGGGGCTGTATCGAATTCATTTCCCGACAACTGCTGTGGACGCGTCTGTATCACCCTTGTTGGTGCCATGTTGCTGCAGCTGCTGTTTCTGGTGCTCTTGCTGTCTGGCTTCCATTCCTACTTGGATTGCTTGCTGCCGTATTCCAAAATTTTCAGTTGAGTGGCTTCTTTCTTGCGATGGGCTGCCTTTATGTCCTTGGTTTATTTGTTTTCGTGATCGTGCTCAATCGATTTGTGAATCGCTCCTTGGTGAATCGGGGAGAGCCCGAGGTCTCGCTGGGTATTTCAACATTATGCAAACTCCTTGTTCTCATTCCTGTCGCTCAGATTGTTTCACTGGTTGGCATTTGTTTTGTGATGTTCAGGAGAGAAGTCTGGTGGAGTGGGATACGATATCGAATTGATTCATCAGGGAAAGTAACCTGGGATGATCTCAGCGATAAAACGATTGGCCAGATGTCCAAAGGCTGAAGCGGCAGATGTCTCGTCCAATCTGGTTGATTGAGTTCCGCTTGTACAGGCGTCAGTTGCTGCTGATCTGATTACCAGGTCACAGATTGAAAGTGCAGTCGGTTTTCTATTGATGCTGGTCGTGCAATAGCTATGTTCTCAAGCGTCGAGCGCCAGGTTGCCTCGTTCCAACAACGATTGCAGCTGACCAGAGCATCCCACAGAAACATCAATGGAACGATAGGAAACAGCCAACAGCATACGATGCGTCGAAGTCTTCCTGGGCGTTTTATGAGAACGATTGGCAGTAAGAGGCAAGGAACGATTGAAGTGAGTGTCAGTAGCATAGACGGGAGCGATCGCTGAATCGGTTCGAATACAGCGACTCGATCTGCAGATGCTGTTAGCGTGGCAAGTGCTGATTCCCTTGATGGTGGAGGCACATGATGAAACGCAGAAGCAACAACGAGAAGTGTTCCTGGTGGCCATGTGTGTTGCGTTGTTGAGTCGATGGAATCGTATCGTGGGAAAACACGTTTTGGGTGTGCCTCTGCGAGTGCAGCGTACGTTTTTGTTTGTGGAATAAGATCACATGGCACGAGGTGCAGTTGATCGGATTCTTCAAGCTCAAGCAGTGCTCTGGTGACTGGAGCATGTCCTGCGCCCATTTCAACAATAGTTGTCAGGTTGTGATGCGTTGCTAATGCAATAGCTTGTTGGGCAACTTCTCGATCAAACCGACGGAAATAGGTATTACACATTTCCATCGTTTCAAACAATGTTTTTCGAATTGGCCATGGAAGCCATGGTGCGTCATTGAATTCAAACAGATGCATACATGTACAATTGAAATGGGTTGCGCGTTCTCTGTGCTTCGTTAAAGCATAATCAGAAAGATCACGTCAGCATTGACTTGTCAGAGAATTTTTATGACCAGATGCTGGAAAAGCTCTCATGTGCTCGGTTTTTTATGCTTTTGATGGCAGGAGTTGAGCCGTTTTCATTCAAAGGTCCGATGGCGTGGTCTGTGATACGTTCAGCATTGGCACTGACGCTGGCCGATGCGAATGATCGTTAATCAACAGCCTCACGTTGTTATCCTTCTGGAGAAATCGGGCACCGGCTATGCGGTTGATTGACTGGCCTCGTTTCTTATCTGGCGTTTCTCATCTGAAGCGTTTTGTTGGGGCCTGTATGGTCTTGTTCTCGCTATTGAGCCGATTATGCGTACTGTTTTTTTCCTTTGTGGGGACAGAAGAGCAACAAAATGTTGCTCTTCACGGAGTCAGGAGTCACCATAGTAAGACGCTACCGTGGGCCGTTTACCTTGAACGGAACTGTTTCTATGAATCTTTTTTCTTCCATCGTCGCTTCTGTACATAAGCATATGAGGGTTTCCCGTGCGTCATGCAACCGGAGCAAGCCTGCGACGGTGCTGTCCTCAGAGCGACTTGAGCCACGGCACTATCTGTCAGCCAGCGGCCTTGGGCAGGCGGAAGGTGAAAGCTGGCATGTTACGTACGATGCCTTGAAAGAAGCGTATCAACAACAAGGACGTGCTGCTCCTCATGTCATTGGGAGCGGCTATTCGAGTAGTAACCTGAATCAGGCTGACGTCGCCATGCTCGCTGATGTTGTGAGAGCACGCTACGACGTGACTGGAAAAGGCATCAAGATCGGCATTCTCTCCACCAGTTTTAATGCGTTAGGTGGCATGGATGAGGATATTGCGCTCGGTCTGCTTCCTGCTGGCATGAACGGGAGTGATGATAGAGGGAATAAATATGTGCTAAACGACGTAAGTTATGAAGACGACGAGGGACGCGCAATGGCACAGTTGGTCCATGCGATTGCACCCGATGCAGAGCTCTACTTTGCCACGCCCTATGAAAAAATCGAAAAACCAGACCCAAACCAAGTACCAGATACAGAAGAGACTCTTAAATCAGCAGACGAGTGGGCAGCCGG
>CAXFJI010000226.1:0-5060 GCA_964003275.1 uncultured Planctomycetaceae bacterium | reverse complement strand
CCGATCAAAAGAAAGAAACACCCTTTTTATGATCGCAACATCACCTTGGCATGCCTAACGCGGCGGAAAAGCAATTGTTTTGCGGCACCACACGAAACAGGGACCACCCCAAAATCGCCAATCTCCGGCTGACTTTCTTTCCAATCGCCGAAATAATGTGAGGGACTCCTTTTGATCACGTCCCCGGCTACAATACTTCCAATTCGTTTTAACTGAAGTATCTCAGTTGACTGTTCAATTTTCCGCAGCCATTTCACTGGCTGCCTTATGAAGGATTAAATAATGTTGCGTTCCTTTGCAATGATCGCCGTTGCTGGTCTCATGGTAACTATGTCTCAGCCATCAATGGCTGGTTGTGGTACCTGTGACAAAACTATTGTTGAAAATGCTGCAAATAATTCTGATTTCAGCACCTTGGTTGCCGCAGTCAAGGCTGCTGGACTTGCAGAAACTCTTTCTGGAGGCGAGTTCACCGTTTTCGCTCCAACAAATGAAGCCTTTGCAAAACTTCCAAAGGGTACCGTTGAGAATCTGCTCAAGCCAGAAAACAAGGACAAGCTTGTAAAAGTTCTCACCTACCATGTCGTTCCTGGAAAGGTGTCCTCAAAGAAAGTATCAAAACTGAAGTCTGCAAAAACGGTAGAAGGTTCTGATGTTCCTGTTTCAGTTGCTGGCGGTGGAGTCAAAGTAGGTGACGCCAATGTAGTCAAGGCAGATATTCGAGCAAGCAATGGCACGATTCACGTCATTGATGCCGTCCTTCTTCCATAAGACTCACTCAACTTGAAAGTCTTCTTCTTATGACGAGGGGTCGTGAGTGTTTCTCACGGCCCCTCATTTTTATGCATTATTGTTGAACTTGAACTGACAGAACTTGTCGATATTGTTTTCGAGGCGTTGCCCCATTCGTCCCAAAGTCATCCACTAAACCGAATGCTGTTGCATCATCATTCCGTTTTTCTTCTTGTAGTACAAGCAGTGAATGTTTGTTGTCTTTTGGGATCATGTGTTCGTCATGATGTTGGTATTCAATCGGCAGGCAAAGAAACAGCATTGATTCCTGATCTGCTGTCTTTGGCACAATGTTACGAACTTCATAGACGGTTGTTCCGTCATCTCCGGTCGGTGGCCCATCTCGCAAAATATGTCCCGGAATGAGTGCTGCACATGCAGCCCCCACACTCAAGTCCATGGTTTCTTCTGAGTCTAAAAACCGAACACGAAGGGTCCCCGCAATTTTGCTATCTACTGGATCTGTGAAATCATACTTACAGAGGCAGGTCGAAACTTCTGGTGAATACACAATTGCTTTTGGCCCCCTCAGCAATGGCTGCGAGAGACGCTCACGAAATGTATCGCTGAGTGACACCCTATGGTGGATTGTGCTGCGTGTGCTTCGAAGTTCCACCCAACGTGAATAAGATACGTGTTCTCCTGCATGGGCTCTCGTCAGATTGATCGTGAAGAGACCCCCACCTACGACGATGAAGATAAAGAGAACAATATATTTTTTCAGATTAGACATAGTCATAAACTTCATGTACTCAATTGTGATTATTTCCACTCGAAATGTCTTAGAAGAGATTTCCTTATAGGTGATACGATAACGTATCGTTCCTCATAAGACAGCCTGTGGAACAGCATACCACGCTTGTCTTGCATTGCCTTTCCTATTTTCTGACTCCATGTCGCTACACACGTACACTCATCGACACTGATAAAGAGAGACTCAGAGTTCAACGTTGAGTAGGGAGTCCGATAGGGAGACCCCCAGCCCATCCCATCCCCGAATTGAGAAGGCTGTAACCGTATGTCCGACACCACTCGGGGGAATCCATCGAATTTCATCCGTCTGCTTTATTAATCGCTGTTCGAAGAACTCAAGTAATACTTTTGGTGACGACGACCTCGGTGGTGGCGTTGAGATATTAACCCATTCATTTCCTATTCTTTTCTCAACGTATCCTGATGCAATCCCAGTGACAATAAACAAGATATCACGTGTGTTGTCATGCCTTGCTTCACTACGGACAAGTGACGTAGACAGATCTGCATGCGTTAGCCGAAGTGGAGTCGGCCCGTATGTGGAACGGAAATCAATTGTTGTTGATCGACGAAGTTGTGGCCGGATAATAAAACTTGAAAATGGCCCGACATTCCAGGCACCTGAGAGTTGTTCCAGATCATAAATAGCAAAGTTTTTTGCCGGCACGCCCCGTCCACTTCCCGATGAATCATCAATGCGGTAGATCGCTGCAGAGGGATCTGAAGCATCGGCAAGTTGTTTTTGTGCCTGCCCAAAAAAATCTAGGAATTCTTGCTTGCTCCAATATCCAAAAAATGGAAGCCCACCGTTTGCGTCATGTTCCGCACTGAACATAAATGTAATACGGTTTTCTTGCCCGGGCTGAATACGTGGATACTGCCAATCCATGGGAATTTCATTGAATTTCCATGTACTCTGCTGAACAGATGATCCTTGCCCCTTGAGTTCCAATTGATTTGGATTCGGTGGCGCCCCTACGATTTTTTCAATTTTCCAAAGCGATTCCGGGGCTCCGGGTGTCTCAATGGAACTGTATTGAACGAGGGTATCAAAGTTTGAACCATTACCTAAAGCCGTCGCCTCCCCATCCGGTGGCTGAGGAACATCAACTGTGATAGTTCCAGCTCCCTGTGCATAGGGAAGATTAATCAAACTTTTCTGAAATCCATTTGCAGCATCTACCGGTGTTTGCTGATTCACCTGCCATTTTCCTGAGGTACCAGAGAGCGTGTTCATCCAACGAAAATAGGAATAGGCCTCGGGTGCACCACCAACATAGGCTTCCATATATGCCATTGAAAGGAGTGGCTGAGTGTCGAAAGAACTTCTCCAAGAAGGATACACCGCATCTTCTTGGTCGGTATTAAGGAATGTCACCAACATCGATGATTTGAGATCTGGTAAACCACTTGTTGGACTAAGTATTGCTGGAAATGTGAGTGTATTTGTTTTCACAAATGTATGAGAATCGACTTCAAAAGCCATGCCAATGCCAAGGGTCTTTGTCGAGTCAGATTGATTTTTAGCCCAGTCCAACCAACAGATCATATGTTGGTACGCGGCATTACCTTTCAGCCGCTCAAACACCAAGCTTTCATTTGCTTGCAGTGTGACCGGACTTGATAGCTGAATCCATCCTTGACTCACTGACGTGACAATGATGCCCAGAGGAATCTCCGGTCCTAGCACTGTCATACCTTTTGCTAAACCTGAAGTGTCATTCACTGGAATACTGTCTGTCGCTGACACGGCTTGTGTCGTTGTTCTTATTAGTGGTGCTGAACGAAACTGAAGTTCATCATTTTTTAAGACTGTCACTGCATGTGACAATGTGATTTGTGCATTATTTTTGTTGAGAACAAGGGTATTTGAAGGGATAGCTGAACCGGACGCTGAGAGTGTTTGTCCGATCACCACATTCTCCGGAGCAATGACTTTTATTATATTTGTATCCGTGAAATTCTCCGTAGTGCTCGTTGTGACTTCGGGCACTTCCAATTCAGGGTCAAGCGTAAGCCTATGTATCAAACCACTTGGTAATTCTGGATTGTGAAGTAAGGTGGTGAGCCAACTGAATGCCCTCGGTAGATTCCGCCAGTCAAAAGGTAAATGAATTTCTGAAGGTGGTGACATCTGCTCCGGCACCCAAGTAGCTGGAACCGTCTGATCGGAATCAAAACTACCTCGACTCAAAAGAATCTCGATGGGTAGTGTCGTACCAGCAGATCGAGACTGGCTCTGAGCCTGAATGAGGAACGAAAGAAAATTCTGAGGCACCCCTGAAATAAATGATTGCGTAGCAGTAGGGTCATAAAATGAATTTCCGGCAATAGCAGGATCTGTTACATACAAGATGAGCCGTTGTGGCTGATTGGTTTTGAGATATGACAGTAGCTTTGCATGATAATCCACAAGTGCTGTCTCACTTTTTACGTCAACCTTTCGATAGTCCCATAAGACAAGATCTTCAAGCGTGGGACCAGACTCAACTGCTTGCAGCGATTGCGATTTCCATGATGCTGGAAGAAATTCATACTGGAAAGTACAGATGTTTGGGGATGATGTGGCATTCCAAAAATGCATGAACCCTTCTGAATCTGAGACATCTGTAAACTTCTTTGTCAACTCTATGAAATCATCAACTCCTGCGCCAGGTGCGCTGACATCAGCATCCCATGTACCGAAAGCATCGATGAGGCCTTTTTGCAGTGAAGCATCTTCCATACTAAACATCAAATATGTTCGTGACAGATCCGGAGGCATATCGGTTGTGTGCTTGCCAACAAAAAACCCAAAGGTACTCGCTGCCTTTTCCACATCTGCTGTTGGGGTGCCAAAAATTTCTTCAACCGGATCAGCAGCATTGCAAGAGGCTGTGTAGATCGTAGTTGGTGCTTTTGGAACTGGATTTGTCACTGATGCCCCAGCAGCGTACGCATCTACATATGTGACGCCGTCCACTGTCTCAGTCATGTTGTAAAGTTGCGCATAGCCTGCATCAAGTAATCGTTGGCCTGCAGTACTACCCTGTGTCCACGTTGCTAATTGGGACAAGTTGGTATAGCCATGGGTGAAACCTGTTCCCACGAAGTGCGAGGAGCCATCTAATTCAGGCCAAATTGAATGCTGATACGTTCGAATAGCTTGGAGTGTTTCAGCTGTTGCCGGCACTCCGCTGCTCTGGGCTTCAATATTGATTTCAGTGATAAATGTATGTGAATGATGTGAAACCAAGATGTCATTGGCCTGCTTGGCCCAATAAAAAGCCTTTTGCCATTCTGCTGTAAATTGCACTCCATCGGGCTGCCATTGCCACTTGTGATCATTTGATGTGAAATCTGGAATAAGAGCGATTTCTCCTTGAAATCTTTTACTGTCAAGATCGAGCAGTGCCTTAATGAGACCAGCTGATGCTGTCAAACCAAAGTTTGAACGGATAGCTGGGTCTGGTGAATCCGGGTCTGCTAAGCGAAGTATAAGTTTTTCAGTCTGCAAGGGCTCTGCACGCGTGGCG
>CAXFJI010000225.1:0-5084 GCA_964003275.1 uncultured Planctomycetaceae bacterium | reverse complement strand
ATTGAAGTGGCTGGAAGGAAACGTCTTGTCGTATTAGCGTCGGGTGATCCACTCTTTTATGGGACTGCCCGATATGTCTGCAGTAAGCTCGGGAAGGATCGATTCGAAGTTGTTCCTCACGTCAGTAGTATGCAGTTGGCATTTGCACGCGTGAAGGAGTCGTGGGAGGAAGCGTACCTGGCAAATGTCTCAGGTCAGCCCATTGAACGTGTGATTGAGAAGGTGCGCTCAAGCGATACGGTAGGCCTCTTTACCAGTGAAGACTGGCCACCAACACGCGTTGCCGAGGCCTTGTTAGACAGTGGCATTGATTCCTTTCAAGCGTACGTATGTGAGAATTTGGGGTCGCCTGATGAGCGGGTCACACAAGGCGGTTTGCGTGACATTGCGCACGATTCATTTGGTCCACTGAATGTCATGATTCTTGTGCGAAAGTCTCGTATCACGGATGCCGCTGGGCACAATGCAAGTCGACTCTTTGGCAATCGAGACGAAAGTTTTCTGCAATCACGTCCAAAGCGGGGCCTGCTTACTCCTTCAGAGATCCGTTCCTTGGTACTTGCTGAACTCGCCCTTCAGCCAGCGAGCATTGTTTGGGACGTTGGGGCGGGGAGTGGATCTGTCAGCCTTGAAGCCGCTCGTGTCGCCCACTCCGGGGAGACATTTGCCATTGAAATGGATCCAGATGATCACCAGCTCATTACGGAGAATGCAGAACGCTTTCAAGTCCACAATCTCCGTGCTGTACTTGGTCAGGCCCCTGAAGCATGGGTGGATTTACCTGATCCTGATGCAATCTATGTTGGAGGAAGCGGTCGTCATGTTGCAATGCTTGTCGAAGAAGGGTGGAAGCGGCTCAAGCCCGGTGGGCGGCTTGTTACATCATGTAATAGTATTGAAAATCTTTCAGCGGTTTATGCTTTCCTTCGTACGCAATCAAATGATGCTGCATACTGGATGGTAAATATTGCCCGAGGGATTGAGCAGATGGACCGAATCCGATTTGAAGCTATCAATCCGGTCTTTTTGATGGCGGCCACAAAGCCTCTGTGATAACAACGATCATGACAGAACCTCTTCTTCCAGATGCGTTGGACGTTCTTGCTGTGGGTGCTCATCCTGACGATGTTGAGATTGGGTGTGGTGGAACATTAGCCATGATTGCATCGCAAGGGTACCGGGTGGGTATTGTCGATATCACGGATGGTGAGCCAACTCCACGATCAAGTGGTCCTGAGGAAAGGCTGGCTGAGGCAGAACAAGCGGCCAAGGTCTTGGGTGTTGTTCATCGTGAAAACCTTGGCTTTGATAACAGGAAGCTTTTTGATTCCTTCGACGTTCGAGTCGCCCTTGCAAAAGTATTTCGCCGGTATCGTCCGAGGCTTGTGCTTGGACTGGGTGCAAAAACGCCGCTGGCCTCGCCTGATCATGCGCAGGCAGTGGCGATTACTGAGGCAGCGGTTTTCTATTCTCGCCTGACAAAATGGGATGATACATTCGATGGATTGCCGGTGTATACCGTGCCTCAGTTCCTGACGTATTTTCTTTTCGCTGGTCTGTCTGATGTCCCGCACGGTCATTGGCCGTTGGTGATAGGCATTAATGATTTTCTTGATGTGAAGTTGGAGGCCATTCGATGCTACCCATCACAGTTTCCTCCAGAAAAAGAACATGTGTTTCCTCGTGTTCGTGCCATGGCAGAAACAGTAGGCATCATGAGTGGTTGTTCTGCTGGAGAGATTCTTGCCAGTAACCGAATGCCGTGCCTGACAGATCCCATGCAGGTTCTCTTTCCGACGCCAACATAATCACGGAACCAGAAGCGGAATCCATTTCGAACCATTGACGACTGGTATTTTTCCGGATGCCGGCATAGTTGACTGTGCCGCATTACGAAGCATGGTTGAAAGTTTTGCAACCGTTTCAGCATGTTTGTTTGATGCCGCCAGATTTGTGAGTTCGTGTGGGTCTGACTCATGGTCGTACAGTTCTCGGCCGCGTTGGCCTTCATCCCATTCAGTGAATCGCCAGCGTGGGGTTCTTAATGAGTATCCAAAAAAAGTTTGCTGGTCTTTTCCTTGGCGTCTCACCACCTGAGTAAGCGCCCAACCACGCCCTGGCTTGCTCGTGTCTGCCAGAATAGGGGTGAGGTTTTGTCCTTGAATATTTTCTGGAGTCTTTACGTCACATAAGTTCGCGAGGGTTGGAAAGAGATCAATCTGAGAGACCGGTGTCGTTGAAACGGTACCAGGTGTTGAAATGGTAGGTGCTACAATAAGCAGCGGCACACGTGCGCTTTCCTCAAAGAGACTTTGTTTCTGCCACAGCCCATGCTCTCCTGTGTGATAGCCATGGTCACTGGTAAAGACAATGATTGTGTTGTCAGCGAGCCTGTTTTTTTCCAGTGCATCAAGGACGTGACCAACCTGTGCGTCCATGAAGCTAATGCTTGCGTAATAGGCCTGAAGGGCTTCTCGTCTTAGGGCATCTGTCAGTTTGTCTTGTTCTTTCTTATAGCTGCCAAGAGCAGGTGCCGGGAGGTCAGCCTGATCCTGTTGAACATTTTCAACAACTCGCATTGAAGACGTTGGATACCAATTGAAGTAAGGGTCTTTTGGGGCAACATATGGTGTGTGAGGGCGAAAAAAACCAACGGCCAGAAAAAAGGGTCGGCTGCGATCGTTCCCGCAGCGTTCCAAAACCCATGCAGCATCGCGTGCCAACATGCCATCGGTGTGTTCAGCATCTGGTCGTGGTGAGGCATACCACGAAAGCGTGCCACCGAATTGACCGGGACGGATGGAAAAAATGTGTGGTTCCTCTTCGAGTCTGTCAACTCCCACGGGGTTGAGCTCAACTTCCCACGAAGCGGCATCATCATGCCCGTCTGTCCCAACAGACTTTGGCACATGGTAATGAAAAAGCTTGCCGATGCGTGTCACGAAGTACCCCGCTTGGCGGAAGGCCTGCGGCATACTCACCTGTTGTGGAATGGATTGTCTGAATATCTGCGCATTGGCAAGGATGCCTGTTGCGTTTGGATAGAGACCGGTAAGAAATGAATTCCGGCTTGGACCGCATAATGGAAAGGTGCAATAGGCTCGTTCAAACCGTACTCCTCGCGCCGCAAGGCGATCGATATTGGGTGTTTGAGCCAACGGATCGCCATAACACCCCAGAAGGGTATTCAGGTCATCGGAGACGATGAAAAGCACATTGGGTCGTTTTGATGTGTCTCCTGCAAAACAAAAATTGAGGCAGACTCCTAGAAAGACAGAAAGAAAAAGGACAAAGGGCCGAAACATACGAGGTCTCCAAAAAGGGTGACCGTCATGATAACCAATAGTAGTCCCGACATGCTAATGAAGGTTCCTAAGCGGTGTGTGTGAGTGGCGGATCCCTCATGGTCTCTGTATCGTTCGAGCAAGAGGCGTGGATGCAGAATAGATCAAGGAAGCATGCCATAGTGCGGTCAAGGTTCTGTCATAGAGGCGAAGACAGTATGAGCGTGAACGCAAATCAGCGAACGCGTGGGGAGAACCGTTGAAGACTGCTTGAAACGAGCATTAGAGTGACACGATTGGTAGCATGATCCACAACAATGCAGCAAGAGTGAAACCAAGGATTGAGACGGCAGTCGAGATCACAGTCCATGTCTGAAACGTTTGTTTTTCGGTCATCAGCATATAGCGACTCACAAGCCAAAAACCGCTGTCGTTCACATGGGAAACAGCCGAAGCCCCAGCAGCAATGGCTACCACAATCAGTGCAAGTTGAGCTTGCGAGAGTCCTTCAACCATTGCTGTCATGAGACCTGCTGCAGTCACCATGGCAACCGTAGCCGATCCTTGAGCAGCGCGTACAAACAGGGCAAACAAATAGGCTAAGAGGAGGACAGGAATGCCCCACCCCTGACAAACCTCCCGGAGTGCATCGCTGACACCACTTGCACCCATAACCCCCTTGAAGACCCCTCCTGCTCCAGTAATTAATATGATAATCCCTGCCGGACCAAGGGCCTTTGTTGTCACGTCCATGAGTTCATTTTTATTGTAGCCGCGGCAATAGCCAAAAAAGATGAGGGCTAAGACAGTTGCAATCAACAGCGCAATGATCGGATGTCCGAAGAAGTACAAGAGTTTCAGTGGGAAAGATGCTCCGGCGACAGCGTGAGACACGGATGCGGCATATTCATCACGCGTCAGGCCAGTATCGATACCAAGAACGAGATACTCCTTCACGATCGTACCGATCAGTATCAACAGGATTGGAAATCCGATCATTGCAAGAACGGTCGCAAATCTGGGAAGGTTTTCTTGGTGTTCGTCGGGGCCCGCATCAAATTCAGCCGGTGGGGCAATATAGAGTTTTTCAGACATCTTCTTGGGGAGCCAGATGCCACAAATGATCGCTGTCGGCAAGCCGACGATACAGCCAAATAGAATAACCCACCCAAGACCAACGCCAAGCTCATATGCGACCCAAACAGGCCCAGGAGTAGGGGGAACAAACGCATGGGTTACCATTAATCCTGCCAGCAACGGCAGGCCAAATGCTAAGACCGATTTACCTGTCTTTTTAGACAGTGCATAGAGAATCGGTGCCAAAATAACCAACGCCACATCAAGGAATACTGGGATTGAAATAATGAATCCAGTGACAACCATTGCCCAGGATGCTCGTTTTTCACCAAACAATTTCAACAGTGATCGAGCTAAACTTTGAGCCCCTCCAGAATGTTCCAATAACGATCCAAAGATTGCCCCGAGGCCAATGATCGTTGCAATAAATCCAAGGCTGGATCCCATCCCACGCTGGATCTCCATACCAATGTTTGTCAGTTCGAGATCACCGGCACCGCCTGTCAATTCTTGTGACGAGCCGATCGCAACAAACAAACTTGCAAGCATCAGTGCCAGAAATGCCTGGACCCGGAGACGCAAGATTAAAAAGAGAAGGAGTGCGACAGCCGCAATCATCAAACACAAAAGATACGTTAGTGAAAGCGAATCCTTGGCAGTCGTGTCACCAAACAGGATGCCCTGCTGACCAAGCAGGATAAAGCATCGATTCATTGGGGTGCA
>CAXFJI010000224.1:0-5099 GCA_964003275.1 uncultured Planctomycetaceae bacterium | reverse complement strand
CCTTCTCCACAGTCAGATGCTATAATAAGAATATGAAGCATGCGCCTTTTCTTATCACCGTCACTGCTCTCTTTGCTTTTTTTATGGTTGAGCAAACGTTCGGTTGCCCGAACTGTAAGGATGGCTTTTCGACTGCTGATCCAGATGCAGCCAATGTAGCGAGAGGCTACTTCTATAGTATCCTTCTTATGCTTGCGATGCCGTTTACACTCATTGGTTCATTCAGTGCTTATGTCTGGCGAGAAATGCGCCGGCAAAAAAGAAGTGAGTTATCTCAGGATCCATCTGTACAGTGATCCGGCCGCCCAAAAATTACTTGTCTCGAAAAGAGCAGAGAAAAATTTTCTGGAGGTTTATGCCTCCAGCAGTTGTGTTCGTTTTGATAGCGGCGTGGGTAGAGCGGAATTGGTTTCAGCCACCGCCCGTATCTCCTGCTGAACAGGTCGATACTCGTCTTGTGAATCCCTTCATCAACGAATCTGAACCAGATGTTGTTCTGATGAAGCAAGATCCTGAGCCGGTGGAGATTGAAGCAGATAGTTCATTGGCCGCGTCATCCCTTGCGCTGAGCGAGGTTCAGGACGATACCGTATTTAGAAGTTCTGACCGAATGGCATGGTTTGAAATATGGGAAACAATTCAAAAAAAAGGTGGCCCCAATGTGGGAGATGCACAACGAGTAAGTTTTTCTCAGCTTTACGGTCAACCAAAAAGCTTTCGTGGACGTCCAGTCTGTATGAATGGCACACTCCGCCGTTTGGAGTATGTTGAGGCACCGACAAATGAACTAGGCATCGATGGCTATTGGCAAGGTTGGCTTGAACCTGCTGATGGGCCAGCTTCACCGGTTGTTATTTATTTCTTAGAGATTCCCAAAAACATGCCAAACGGTCTCTCTGTCGTTGAGGCAATTGGAGTGCGAGGTTTTTTCTTTAAGCGGTGGGCCTATTCTGCAAAAGATACTGTCCGTTTGGCGCCCCTCATCATGGCGGCATCGCCTGATTGGTCGCCACCACCACCTCGGCCGATGATTGAGCCACTTCCAATGATCGTCATTGGTACAATCATCGTTGTTCTACTGTGCACGGTTGTAGCGATTCGATTCTCGAATTATCAGGTTCGTATGAAGCCACGTGTCCCTCAAGAGATGCCTTTCATTTCAGACGAAGAGCATGTCATCACGACTCACGATGCACTCAGGCGTCTTGAGCAAGATGCGAGGGGAAAAAATTCAGGATGATGATAAAACTCTTTTTAGTAGTGAGTAGTATGAAGGACACGTGCGTTGCGAGATACATGCTCGTGGTGATGCAAGTGTTTTTGCTTTGCTTTGTTATTCAGGATATACATGCGTTCCAACCATCAGACGAAAAGGATTCTATCCAGGACTTTTTGTCCTCTTGGAATCTTGGGCGTGACCAACAAAAGGCACTTGATGATTCTGGTGAGTGGAATGCATCGAAGCAGTCGCTTGTACTGAAATTGATGGCTCGACTCAATCGTGCGACAAGTGCACAGCACGCAGGCTGGAATTCGTCTGCTATTGATATAGCACAAACATCGGCTGCTTCTGTGATGAATTCGTTGGTGAAGGTTGAGGGGAGGGCAGTCTTTGTGGCACCGTATCGCCTTCCGGAGGATGAGGCAGTTCTTGCAGGGCAGGATCATCTTGATGTTGTCCGCATTGTTACGTCATCTGGGAAAACGGTGGATGTCATTCTTCAGTCAGCTCCAAAAGATTGGTTGCGATGGAGTGGTATCAGTCAGCCTGTGGTCGTTTTTGGTCTGCCAATTGGAAGAAAACATGGACCTGTCCCAACGTCCGACAATGCTCAGTGGCCAGCTGAACTACGAGATATGTTTCTGCTCGGGACTCGCCTGTCCTGGTATCCACAATCAACACGCCTTGGTCGACTTGGGATGGACTACGCATTGTTCGACTCGGTCGTTGATGGTCGACCCTTTGTCCAAGGCGATACGGATGCTTTTTTTGAAATGCTCACAGTGGTGAGTCACGCAAAGAATGTTGAAAACGATTTTGATCCTACCATGGATACAGACGTCATCCCCATCATTGATCCAGCTGAAAAATGGTTTGATACGAACCGGGGAGAGATGGTAACTATTGAAGGAACCGCACGTCGAGTGACACGGATCGAGATTGACGATCCTGATCGGCAAAAGCAGGTCGGTGCCAAACACTATTGGGAAATCTATGTATTCGTTCCAACAAGCTTGATCCGTGTGAACAACCGGCTGCAAGATGATTATCCCATTGTTTGTTGCGTTCGAACAATTCCAGCAAGCATGCCCACCGGCGATCGAATTACCGAAAACATTCGGCTTTCGGGTTTTGCGTTTAAGCGGTATGCCTATTCCTTACCTCGAGTCCATGTCGCTTCTCCTCAGGGGGATGGAAATGAAGGTGGTGCTCGGCGAGAGACCCCACTCATTATTGGAGATTCTATTCAGTGGATACCAAGTACTCCGTCACGTGATATTTCAGAAGATCTTGGCTGGTTTATTGTGGGGACAATAGGAGGTGTTGGACTTCTTCTTGCAGCCGTCGGGCTGGCTTCCTGGAAGACGGCAAATCGTTCTCGCCGGAAATCTCAAGAGCGACTCCCAGACAAGATTGATATTCTGCCAGGTGACGGAGGTGGCTGAATGCCGCTTCCGGGAGTGGTCTCTTGTCCAGTTTCGATACTGTGCGAAAAAGATGTAATGAAGAGAGTTAAAAGATAGTTTTCTAATACCATACTTGCACGCAGGGAGAGACTTTTTATGCGACGCGCGAAGATTTCGATTATTGGGGCCGGCAATGTGGGGGCTACAACAGCTCACTGGTGTGCAGCGGCCGAACTGGGTGATATCGCGTTGCTAGACATCCCGGCCACTGAAGGCATGCCAGCAGGAAAGGCTTTGGACCTTTTCCAGTCGTCACCTGTTGTTGGTTTCGATTCTCGAATTATTGGTACGACTGACTGGTCTGACACTGCCAATAGTGATGTTATTGTGGTCACGGCAGGCATTGCTCGAAAGCCAGGCATGAGTCGTGACGATCTTCTTTCCACCAATGCAAAAATTGTTGGGGATGTTGCATCGAAGATCCGTGAAACAAGTCCAGAATCAATTGTGATTGTGGTGTCGAACCCACTTGATGCGATGGTACAGCGCATGTTTCAGGTCACTGGATTTCCTGCAGCTCGTGTCGTTGGGCAAGCTGGTATTCTGGATACAGCCAGATACCGAGCGTTCCTTGCATTGGAACTTGGTGTAAGTGTTGAAGACATCTCTGCCATGCTCCTCGGCGGTCATGGCGACACGATGGTTCCAATACCAAGTTGTACGAGCATCGGTGGAATCCCAGTAACTCAACTCATTGACAAAGACAAGCTGGATGCCATCGTTGATCGTGCACGGCATGGTGGTGCGGAAATTGTTGGGCTACTAAAAACTGGTAGTGCGTACTACGCGCCTGCAGCTGCATCAGCACAGATGGTCGAGGCAGTTGTTCGTGATAAAAAGAGAATTGTTCCATGTGCAGCATATTGTGACAGGGAATATGGGGTTGGCGGCTACTTTGTTGGTGTTCCAGTCATTCTCGGTAGTGGAGGGGTCGAAAAAGTCATTGAGCTTGATCTTCTTCCAGACGAAAAGGCTGGATTGGATAAGAGTATTGCTGCCGTGAAGGAACTAGTAGCTGTTATGGATCGACTCACTGAAAAGTCTGGGTAGTTACATCTCAGAAAGACGTTCAGGATCCAAAGACGTCGTTTACATGGCCGCCCAGATTGCCTGTATTCCGTATCTGCCGTGGGCTGTTTGTTGTGAAGAAAAACCTCGTTTGGCTGGAGTTGCCGTGGGTTGGTGAGGTTCGTTACAAACCTCGTTCTGAATAGGGTTTGGGCCTCCGTTGGCCTGATCCTGTGTCAGTAGCAGAGGCCACAACTCATGAGTCATCGGTTTCCAAAGAGTACAAGAAATGCTCGTCGCAAGCATGCGCAGCAGTCTTCGGGACGATCAACATTATCCACATCGTTTGATGCGTCGTTAGATGGTCATCACATGTTTTCTCCTCTGGGTTTTGAATCAGGATATGACTATCCACTGCTCGTATGGTTGCCGGACGATTCAATACGTCATCCTTTCAATCTTGGGCGTGTGATGGCCCGCATGAATCTTCGTAATTATGTTGCTGTCAGGCCTGTAACCGAATGTCTTCAGGATACAGATTTGCTTGAATCTTCAATGTGGAATGCAATTGATACTGTGACGGATCGTGTTTTCATTCACCCAGATCGAATTTTCCTCATTGGTTCTGGAGAAGGGGGTGCAGCAGCGCTGCGAATCGCATGTCGCCATCCCAATGCGTTTGGTGGTGTGATTTCACTGGGTGGTTTGTTTCCGCTTGATGAAGGGCTCTTCGCGCAACTCGATGAGATTCGACGTCTTCCAATGCTTCTGTGTTGCAAAAATAGTGATTCCTCTGATGCCGCATGTCATACAGACAAGACACTTCGTTTATTCCATGCAGCTGGCGCTGCCATGGCGATGAGAATTTACGCAGGCGGTAACCAACTTTCAAAGTCAGTGCTTTGTGATGTCAATCGTTGGATTATGGAAGAGGTGTGTGGACCCTCTTTCGCAATGCGTTCGACATGCAAGCAGTAACGGTACACACAGGTTATATGAGATTGTCCTCAGGAATAGAAAGTTATGTCATCTATCAGTAATTCACATAATGGATTTCCAGAAGATTCGTTTTCTCCTGCTGGGGCTTTTCTGCTACGGCCCATGGTTCAGGAGATCGTTCAGCGCATAACTACGGAGTGTGCTGAAAAGAAAGGCAGGCGTTCTCCGCTTGTATTAATTGACGTAGAGCGTGGACATACAATCAACGCTGATACAGGTGCTGTTCGCAGAATTCTGGATTTACTGATACGAGAGGCTGTGGATGCTTCGATTGATTCAACGGAGAGTGGCTCGACTCCGTCGCTCCGGGAAGTGGTGATTACAAGTGTTCGGACAGATAGATCATTTGAAATTGAGATAGCAGATTCGGGCGAACGCCACTCCGAAAACGTGGGGTTGCCAAC
>CAXFJI010000223.1:0-5114 GCA_964003275.1 uncultured Planctomycetaceae bacterium | reverse complement strand
ATCATGGGCGATGATATTGGCTATGGTGATGTGTCATGCAATGGAGCTAAACGTATTGACACGCCTCATATCGATAATCTTGCAGCACAAGGGCTCCGTTTTAAGAGCGGCTATTGCTCTGCCTCTACATGCACACCAACGCGATACTCATTTCTCACTGGGACATATGCTTTTCGCAAGACGGGAACTGGTATCGCCCCACCAAACTCCCCTGCTATCATCCAGCCTTCTACTCAAACAATCGCATCCCTTTTGAAGAAAGCTGGCTATACAACACAAGTCATTGGCAAATGGCATCTTGGTTTAGGTGATGCGGCTGGCCCAGATTGGAACGGTATTCTCAAACCTGGCCCCCTTGAAATTGGCTTTGACCACTGCTTTTTACTACCAACGACAAACGATCGAGTCCCTCAAGTCTTTGTCGAAGACCATCGCGTCAAGAACCTTGATCCTGCAGATCCTTTATGGGTCGGCAATAAAAAACCCTCTCCGAATCATCCCACCGGCATCACTCATCGTGATTCACTCAAAATGGATTGGTCGCATGGTCACAATGCAACGATTCACAACGGAATAAGTCGAATCGGTTTTTACACTGGGGGCAACGCTGCCCGTTTTCGGGATGAGGATCTTGCGGATACGTGGGTCGAACAAAGCAAGGCCTTCATTCATGAGCAACAGCAACACAGCACTCCCTTTTTTCTTTTCTTTGCAGCCCACGAATGCCATGTACCTCGGATTGTTCATGAACGGTTTCAAGGAAAATCAGAACTCGGACCACGAGGTGACGCCATTTTAGAACTCGATTGGTGCGTGGGGGAACTTACCAAGACCATTGCTGCTGAAGGCTTGTCCGAAGAGACACTCATTATTTTCTGTAGTGATAATGGACCAGTACTTGATGACGGCTACAAAGACGATGCGATTGAAAAAAACGGACTCCATCGAGCAGGCGGGCCGTACTCAGGAGGAAAATACAGTGTTTATGAAGGAGGCACTCGAACGCCGTTCATTACATGCTGGCCCGGAACGATCACCCCTGGGGTCTCGGACGAAATAGTATGCACGATCGATCTTGCCACCAGCCTCGCGAACCTCGTGAAACAGCCCGTTCCTGAGGACGCATGCCTCGACAGCCTGAATGTCCTAGGGGCTTTATTGGGCCATAAAAATGCAACCGGTCGAGACCACTTGGTTCAACAGGATAATGGCAAAGTTGGAAACTATGGTCTCAGAGTTGGAAACTGGAAACTTGTTCGCCATGACCGTAAGCAGGCTCGTAATCTTATTGTGGAGACCACACTGACGAATACGGAGGTTCCACAATATCAACTCTTTGATCTTAGTAGCGATCCTGAGGAAAAACATGATCTCTCGACTCAATTTCCTCAAAAAATGCAAGAGCTCACAGCCCGCCTGGCAGACGTCATTGCAGCTGGCAGAACACGCCCGGCGAAGCCGTAGGAACAAGAGATGCTTCTCGACCAAGACGCCTGACATGTTGACTGAAGGTATGCCATCATGAACGTGAGCATGTTTTGATTTTTTCCCGAGGATTGGTCCGCCATGAGGAAGCACCTGCCATGTCACTCATTTCACGACGTTCGTTCGTAAAGACGTCTACTGCATCTGTGACACTATCCTGTGCCCACCACAGCATTGCTCAGACCAACCCAACACACCCACTTGAAACGCATGTTCCTTGCCGACAAATTACATTCCCGCCGGGTTTCCACTGGTTTGGGTATTACGACAAACGTGAATTTGACTCCACAAACACGTGTGTATTGAGCAATCGAGTCGGTTTTGAAGGGCGTTCACCAACACCTGATGATGCTATTGATGTTGGATACATTGATCTGAAACGCAATGACACTTGGGTTCCTCTTGGGACATCACGGGCCTGGGGATGGCAACAGGGCTGCATGCTCCAATGGGTGGGCACAACCGGGAAGACTGTGCTCTGGAATGACCGTGACGGCGATCGTTTTATCTCCCGTCTCCTCAATGTGGAAACGGGACACCAGAAAACACTTCCCATGCCTATTTACACGGTTGCTCCAGATGGGTCGTTTGGACTGTCTGCAGATTTTCGACGCATCAACAATCTTCGCCCCGGGTATGGCTACAGCGGATTAGCTGATCCCTACGTGCATGATCGTGCACCAGACGCATCCGGCATCTGGAAGATCGATTTTAAGACTGGTGAAACACATCTGATTCTCTCCCTGGCACAGGTAGCGGCTATTCCATGGTCTGATGGCAAACGGCATACATCGGCCTGGCATTACTTCAATCATCTCCTTATCAATCCTACTGGCAATCGTTTTGTCTTTCTTCACCGTTATCGACCTGTGTTCCATCCCCAGACACTCCGTTTTGAAGGGGGGTTTGTGACACGAATGCTCTCTGCCAATGTCGATGGATCTGATCTCTTTGTACTTGACCCATCGGGACATACGTCCCACTTTATCTGGGATGATGCCACTCATGTCACAATGTGGACAAAGCCAACTGATAATCCTGCGGGCTTTTATCAAATGACCGACCGCACTGATCAGGTGGTTCCGGTTGGATCAGGTGTCATGAGTGCAAATGGCCATAACACCAATCTGCCAGCCCCGTACCAGAACTGGATTCTCAACGATACGTACCCCAGTCGGAACGGACGACGTCAGACGGTCTATCTCTACAATCGCTCAACACAAAAAAAAATACTATTAGGACACTTTCCTTCTCCTGCTCAATACTCAGGAGAGTGGCGATGTGATACCCATCCTCGCTCCAGTAACAACGGACACTTTATTGTGATTGATAGTCCGCACTCGGGGGGGCGGCAATTACACCTGCTGGATATTCGTGCAGTAATTCAATAGCGGTATCGCGACCAAAGACTCTGCCCTCCCTACAGAGAATTCATCAACTGCCCTGCTAATTCACCTGTGATAGCAGCAAGGCAGGCAACGTACAAAATGCCTGTTGCACTTTGTGTATTCGGGACATCAAGAGTCTTCCGGCTCATCCAAAGAAGAACAGGAAGGCCAATGAGTCCTGCCAGAAATCGGAGTGATACGATTGCGACAAGTGCACGATCTGCAACTGCTATCGACCCAAACTGCGGCTCCATTTCAATAACCACACAAACAAACTGAGCGGCCCAGCCACATAATGCGAAGTCAATCATTCGCTTGAGTACATTGATTTCCATGCCGGGTGCATTGAGATACCAATGCCCCAAAAGCATCGCATGCACTGTCAGTCCGACGACCAACCCTGAGAGCAATGCTGAAATAAATTGCCACGCCGACTGTCCACCACTCACTTCAGTTCCTGCAGGCATCCTCAAAGAAACGACGACGCCTACAGCCACAGCCAGCAACATCCCACTAAGCACACAGGCGGTTATTCCAGGGCGATCGCGTCGAGCCAACCAGGCTGCACTTCCAATCCATGCTACAAAAGAGGCTCCTCCCGCCATCCACGCAACAAGAGCTGATATTCCAGAAGCTGCCAGCAGCGCAGCAAAGAACGCCAATCCCATCACAACAAGCAGGTTTATTCGAAAAAAGCCCGAGGGAACAAGACGTGATGGTGTCACACTCAAGCCCACGGCCAGACCGAATCCAAATCGGCATAGAAAATCAACAAGAAGTATCATTCAGGAAACCACGCCATCAAGAAGGTCGCCTTCCATAGATAAGCGATAATACTTCCGCACGGCTTGAAACATTTGATCGAAAAAGTCCCTTCATGGCAGATGTGACACATTCACTTGAAGGTTTCCGCACCCCTCTGATTGTCATACACGTGTGTGTGGCCTCAACCACAACTGCAACGCCTTTTGCACCGAGGTCATTTTCTAAAAGGTCCGCTACCTGCTCCGTCATTCGCTCCTGCACCTGAGGTCGATGTGATAAGACCTCAACAACTCGAGCCAACTTACTCAACCCAAGCACCTGACCATCAGGAAGATAGCCGATATGCACATGTCCCATGAAGGGAAGAAGGTGGTGTTCACATACACTGTTGAAGGCAATATCACGCACAAGAACAATTTCATCATATTTTTCAGTGAACGCTTTTTTGAGATGTTCCCTTGGATCCTGAGAGAGTCCGCTGAACATTTCTGCATACATCCTGGCAACTCGTGCTGGCGTCTCAAGTAAGCCCTCACGATCAGGATCCTCACCAACAGCATGAAGAATATCTCTTACGGCTTTTTCAATACGAGGGTGATCAACAGACATAGTGCCATCTTGAGGAACAAGATCCTCATCTCCGCACCCGCCATGACGAGAAACAGCATTCATTGGTGGAATCGACTCAGATTTTGACATATCCATACTCTAATTGCTTGAGAACAGAGGGGGAAATGGACGGCGATTTCCCTCTGCAGAACGCCCCGCCATTGCCTCAAGAAGAATACTCGTTCTGCGAAGAACGTCACACTCATCCAACAGGCGCATTTTCCACTCAACACCTAAATCAAGCGTATACGAGACAATATCCGCCAACATACCCAGGGTAATCTGATTTCCAAGAAGTTGATCCAGTTGATCATACGCCTCTGGCATCTTGGGCATTGATCGCTTGAAAGCTGATAATAGTTTTTTTTGAAATTCAGATGCGGTCGCATGCTCTGACTGCCCCGGCTCCTGCTCATCCATGATCTCGGCTTCAAATATTCGGAAAGGACGATCTGGAGGTAGCTCGTCAAGAAGGCGGAGACGGCAGACACCAAGAAGAAGAACATTATACGTGCCCTCTTCGGTTTGCTGATGGGTTGCAATCCGACACAGGCATGCTGTTTGCCTGAGCAAAGGACGATCGTCGTCGTGTTGATCATGGCTACCATCATGTACGGCTAAAGCCATCATTCTGTCATCTTCCACTGCCTCCTCGAGAAGAGCTTTGTATCGAGGCTCGAACACATGCAGCGCCTGCATCACATGTGGAAACATCACCAGATTTGGTACTGGAAAGACTCTTGCCGTTCCCGAAAACTGATCTGGAGAAAAAGCCAGTGGTTCATCAAACATACGTCACGCTGAAGCAGGAGGTGGGTCGAGATGGATTTCCGGGAGAAGTTCCGGATCGAGTTCAACCTCCGGATA
>CAXFJI010000222.1:0-5117 GCA_964003275.1 uncultured Planctomycetaceae bacterium | reverse complement strand
CTGTCATTCAAGATAAAGATACGGACAATGTGAAAGAGAAAAACTGGACGTCGATGTGGATGCACAACCTGTACGCACTTGCACAACCGTCCATCCACTTTAACATTTTCGAAAATCTGTACTGAGCATTCTCCATACTGTAAATCATGCGTACCAACGTCAATCAGTTTGGTTATCATGTTGAGAATACCACTTTCACTTACTGGATAGCGACTGTACTGCAAAGCAGCATCACCAGCCGGATCAAGGTCAAGGGTAAGATATTCGAATCGTGTGCCACCTCGACGCACCACCATACGTCCATTATTGTTTCCCTCCACCCATAAAACTTCTCGATCGTGCACATCTTCTGGACCGAGAAAGTGAAGATATAAAGATGCTCTCTGGACGATCTGTCCATTCCGGATAATCGAGTGACGCACCTTTGCGTCCATAAACTCCATAGGCTTGAGTTGTCCGTCGATTCGCTCCTGCTTCACAATTCGGCACGAGTAATCTCGTACACCCGTCTTGAGAAACAAGAGTGACTCTTGCGCAAGCTCCATGACCGGGGTAAGCGGATGGGGGTGTGGTGGTGGAGGAATGTCTGGCTGTCGTGGCAGGCTTTCAATACGTTTTGTTGTTACGGTACGAGGTTCAGATGTTTGAGAGTGAGCCCGGTGACCAAACACAAACAGTAAGCCCATTGCCAGTGCGGTGTGTACTGCAAATCGGTAGACCATATTGAACATCACAGTAGCTCACGAACAGGTGCAGAAAAAAATGCATTCATGACAGACTCGAGGGTACCCTGTGGCTCGACTGTCTTCCAGCCTCCAGATCGTCAGAAGTTACTGCAATGTGCCTTTGTACACGATGAGTTTGACGATTGTGTCAATCTGCCGGCATAACGTGTGCGTTATGCAAGGCATAGCGGATCACCAGAATATCATGAATTATCCTTAATGTAGTCCTTAGCTCGCTCTGTATCAGGTGCGTGGGCCAGGAGAGTTTCTGCAGAGATTACTTTTTTGGCATACAGATCGATAAAGGATTGAGTAAGCGTCATCATGCCCTCTCGACGCTGAGTCTGCATGATCGAATTAAGCTGAAAACTTTTCCGTTCACGGATGAGATTGCGAGCAGCATTATTCAGTCGTAGTACTTCAAATGCGGCAGCACTTCCCCCCCCTTCTTGAGGAACGAGGGATTGTGCAATGAAACTCGTTGAGACATTGGCTATCTGGGAACGCACCTGATCCTGTTCATCTTCAGGAAATGTCGAAATGACACGTTCCGGAATATCTTCAACAGTCGCAGAATGAACTGTTGCAAAGACAAGGTGACCAGTTTCTGCTGCCTGCATGGCAGCCTGTATTGTTTCAGTGTCTCGCATTTCTCCAACAAGAATGACATCTGGATCTTGACGAAGAGCTGTACGTAATCCATCTGAAAAATGATCAAAGTGTGCATTTTTTTCACGATGAGTAAAAATAGATCGTTTTGGTTTATGAACAAACTCAATTGGATCTTCAAGAGTCAGAATATGTTTTTGTCGGTGCTGATTGATGTGATGAATCATTGCTGCAATCGTTGTTGATTTGCCACTTCCAGTGACACCAGACACGATTACCATCCCGGTATTTTCAAGTGCGATTGTTTCGAAAATTGATGGCATCCCAAACGTATCGATACGTGGGATATCTTCAGGTACAATTCGGCACACAACCTTGAAGCCGTCGAGGCATTTTGAAAAACTTGCACGTAGACGACAGACATGCCCGGCATCAAGTCCCTTCACCTCATAACCACGATCAACCGCTCCGCGTTCATCAAGTTGCCTCGCAGAGCGATCATCAAGAATCAGGCTCTTGAGATCTTCGATCTGTTGTGATGACACTTTTGGCAAGTTTATTTGTCGGATGGCGCCATCAATCCGAAACTGTGGTTCATCACCTGTCTGAAAGTGAATATCAGAGGCTCGGTGCTCAATAGCTTTTTGGACAAATTGATCAAGATCAAAAAGATGTGACATTCGTTGCGCCTCCAAACAGTTTCCAATGCATACATTATCGCAATTGTATTTATGTGTCACCAGAGAGTGGGTGCAGAACGCATTTCTTGCTGATCAACACAAAGCCTGTTTCGAAAATCCATCTTGCTGATCGCTCCAAGGAATTGTCAGTGCTGTCCTCGAGATGTACGCTGAGATAATCCAGCCTGTCCTTTTGATGGATGCACGATAGAGGGTCCGTAATCCTGTTCATAGAAAAGCGTTTCTCAGTGCTCTTTGAGAGATAGTCTTTTTCAACAGAAAGGAAATACCATGTTTGCAAACTATGCATATGATCTTGTTGGTAATTGTGTATTATTTTTTGCCTGTTTCGCAGCGACTGCATCGCTCATTCAAATGTTTCAAATTGGCGCACTGAGGCGTCGCGTAGAGTACCTCGAAGAGAAGGCAATCCCGTCTGAAGCCACGTAGAGGAAGTGAAGTGGCACGCATGGTAAATCGGTTGGAGATCAACAACGAATCATACGCAAAGACAGCGTCATTCACCGAATATGTTCTAACGCATGTGATGGGAGTGGTAGAAAATCATGTTCCTGAACCATCCAGCTTTCGAGTGCATGCTGAAGTGTCTGTTCAATGTCCGCAAGTGCAGTGTGCCCTGCCAGATTCGTCATCTCCATTGGATCATTTTGTAAATCATAGAGTTCGACCACAGGTCTTGGGTTTTGAAAATACAATCGCTCATGAAGAGGAGAAAGTGTGCGGGCAGCGTGCGCTGATTGAATCGCCTGCCAAGCATCCTTTGTTGCCATATCGACAGGAGTATAGGATCGGTTGGGGAGCGCATTGTAAATATATCGATAACGCTTGGAGGTGATAGATCGTGAGAAATCTAATCCATCACTTCTGGTTATTGGACCCCAATGCCACCCTCGTTCAGCAAATACATACTGACGGCTCTTTGGAGGTACCGTACCAATAAGCTGTGGAAGAAAGCTGATGCCGGTCATTGTCTTTGGCACCTGTAGTCCACAGGCGTTCAGAATCGTAGGTCCTAGGTCAGTGCCACAGACAAGGGTGGAAGAATGTGAGCCTGCCTGTATTCGGTCAGGCCAGCGGATCAGGAGAGGAACATGCGTTCCTCGATCAAACAAGGTGCCTTTGCCACGAAGCAATGCTTCTCCGTTGTCTCCCATAAAAATGACAAGAGTTGACTGCTCAATGCCTCGTGAATGCAGGAGCTTGAGAATGGCACCAAAGCCTTGGTCAAGTTCACGAACAGAGGCAAGGTAACGAGCGTAGTCCGCACGTACTTCTGGAAGATCTGGCCAATCGACGGGAAGTTTCAGTTGACTTGGGACAATCTTCTCATCACGGACAGAAAATTTTCGATGTGGTTGGCTGAAGCCAAAATAAAGGAAGAACGGGGTGTCCTCAGGCACTTTGTCAAGTGCTGCGGAAACGCGATCAGCTACCTGTCCCAGATGCTCATGCTTCGTCGATGCAGATCTCACGAAGTGGTCAAAACGACCTGAAAGATTCTGCATCCCCGCATTGCGTAATGTGGTATCGATATGATTGGCTTCACGAATCCGTCCATCAAGATGTTGGTGTCGGCCATCCAGTCCCACCCAGTAGCCATGCTCCCGGAGGATGTCGGTAAAGAAAACAATGTCTGGGTCGGGTGGCTGCGCAAAACGAGTGACACCAAGATCAACGGGTGATCGACCAGCAAATATCGAGATACGTGATGGTGCACATTGAGGAGCCGACGTGTATGCACGGTCAAACCGCATGCCTTGTTCAGCAAATGCTTGAAGATTTGGAGTAATGTTGAAGCGTCGGGTGTTTTCATCACCATAACAACTGACGTGTGGAACACTATGATCATCCGATAAAATCAGTAAAACATTTGGCGGTGATTGTGCCCACACGGTGCTTCCATGCGCAAGGAGCATAGAGGCAACAACGAGTCTTATTCTCGAAGTGTTTTTCATCTGGTGTGCTCACAAAGAAAAAAAGCTGCTCATACCAGTCAGAAATAATATCACGTTTGATCATTGTGACACAGGACGACTCCCATCAAATAATGCAGATGCAACGAGCATCTATGAGTGTAAAGGGCGGTTCATTTGCGTCATGCTTGATGCGTATGTTTAAATGCCGGAGAACATAGGTACCTTTTGGGCGGATCAACGCCTTCGTTTTTCTCATCTTCTCTGGAAAGTATTATGAGTGAAAGAATAATCATGCGCACTGGTGAATGCCTTGTTGCGGGTGGGCCACCATTTACAGCTGCTGAACCAGAAGTCGTCATCGGTGATCTCGATGGTCCCGTCGGCACTGCTATTGCAACCTTGACTGGCAATCAAGCTGCCGGACACTCAAAAGTTTTTGCAATTCTTGATACCGATGTTCAAGTACGTCCTGTGACACTTATGGTAAGTAAAGTCACGGTGAAAAGTTCGGCGTACACCAATATTCTTATGGGGACGGTTCAAGGTGCCATTGCCAATGGGGTACTGGATGCGGTTCGATCCGGTGATATTCCAAAAGAGAAGGCACATGAACTGGGTATTATCTGTTCAGTCTGGCTCAATCCAGGTGCAGCAAAAGATGAAAACCTTGATCATGAAGCGTTATTTGATATTCACCGGCGTGCCATGGCGCAAGCCATTCGGAAGGCAATGCGGCACGAGCCAACAATCGACTGGCTATTGGAGAATCAGGATAAGGTAACTCATAAGTACTATCAGCGGGCGCTAGATGCAAAAACGTCATAAGAGCACATGCTCCATGCACTGCCTCTACTAAACGATTGAAACTGTCGTACATGGTGTGTCCTCCTGAGCAGACACGAGGGTGCATTCTCAAGAGAAAGAAAAAATGAAGGTTGCTTGCTTGTCATTGATTGTTTCGATACTCGTGATCATGCTGTCGATAGCAACGGTATCAGGAGCCGATCAACGGCAGGAGAATGGTTCGCCGAATGTTCTTCTTATTGCAATAGACGACATGAACGATTGGATTGGATGTCTTCACGGCCATCCAGGCAGTCATACGCCCAATATCGATGGGCTTGCAAAGCGAGGAATGCTTTTTGCGAACGCACATTGCCAGGCAC
>CAXFJI010000221.1:0-5126 GCA_964003275.1 uncultured Planctomycetaceae bacterium | reverse complement strand
ATCTGTGCTTGGGTCAGTTGCGTTGTCGTCTCATCAACGCCAAGGAGGTTGCATCCGATGAGGCTCACGAGACATGAGATAGCAATGCAGTTTTTCATTTTCATGAGCATACCGATTGCTTCTACGTTCTATGTGTTTGCGATAGAAAGCGTAGCGAAATTGCAGATAACCCGTGAGGTTGTTGCATCAAAGCCCGCGTTACATATGGTAAAGAAAGTATTTAACAGAGAACCCATGACGTTCAGTGATAAAAGGAACAAGCCATGCCGTACGAAGACACGTTAATCGTAGATCATATTAAGCAAACACATAACACGGAGTTACTGAGTGAACGAGAGAAGCATCTAATCGGTTTGGCGGTGACAATGACTCGTGGCTGCCAGGTTTGCACTCGAAATCGGGTTGAAAAGGCCCGGGGTATTGGGTTGACTGACAACGAACTCAATGCGCTGATCGCAGTTACTTCGGCTGTTAATAGTGGCGTGACGGCAGCTACTGCCCGAGTAGCCTTCGGGATGCTTGCAGAGGAGAAAGAGGGCGGGTGTGGTGATACGTGCTCTGCAAATCCGTAGTAGTCATACACTATTGGATAGTGACGATACCACGGCCAGCGTTATGAGCCACCCTTTGCTTCAGGGTTCTCAACACGCACCATCAAATAGGTTTCAGTACGACCCTCACCGAAATGCACGAGAATCTGAGTCTCATTCATCGTCAGATTCTGAATGCCCGTTTCAATGATTGGCGAACTTTTCCCAGAAAATGTCCAGGCAACGCGTTGTGAATTCTGGTCAACCATTCCCTCCAACGCAGCCGTTTCACCAGATTCTTTATTCTGATAAGTGCCTGCGACCACTCCATCATTTCGAATGGCCAGCTGCATAAACATCGTAGGTGTTACGGATTGCTTTCCTTCCTGAGCAATAGCAAAGACACCCAGCGGGAGCCAATCCTCATCGACCGTATCTGATGAATCAGTTTCTGCATCTGGAATACTGAGCGCGATGTCTTCTGCTTGTTGAGCATACTCGTTGACAGGAATTGCCTCACCATCTGCCATGACAGTTGTTCCGTCGTAATAACTACTGCCCCCAGAACCATAGTCGTAATAACGACCCTCACCCCAGTTCCATGGCATAAGGGCAGACACGGTCCTAAAACCAGCCCAACTCCAGAAGATTGGATTTTTGTCAAAGTAATAATGACCAGTTTGCAGGCCTGACCAGAATTCTTGATGAAGCCCACTATCGTAAGCAGAGTTCAGCTGGGACCGAATGGAGTCTGCTTGAGCACCAAGATTCTGTTGTCGAGTAGTCCGACGATCAGACCGACCCGAAGCCAGATCTGTACGAACATCACCCCTGTTTTCAACGCGAACCGATTGCCGATCTCCTCTACCAGAAACCCTATCCTGTCGGTTATCTGACGCAAAGTTTCGATTCTCACCGCGGCTTCCCCTCACATCAGAACGAGCATCGGTTCGATTTGAAATTGCATCTGCACGAGAGCCAGCAACATTCTTTGACGAGGTGGCTGCAGCGGCTGCTGCCCCGGTCCCCTTGTTATTCAAAAATTCCGAAACCGCTGAACCGGATGTAGTTTTGGCTGCATCGACACGAGACTTTGCCCCGCTGGCTGCAGCACCGTTACCACCGGATGCTTTTAGAAAGTCTTGAACTTGTCCCTGGGTCGGTCGACTGCCTGCTCGATCCTTCATCGCCCCAGACCCTTTCCCGGAAAGGCCACCTGCTGCAGCCTTGCTGGCCGCGCCAGATAGATTTCCTGACGGCTTTGAGGGCAGATTTTTGCGAATATCACCGCTCGGAGAGGGCCGTGATCCTGCTGCTGGTTTGGCAGACGGTGAAGGCCGGCTAGGCGCCGGTCTCGCAGACGGTGAGGGTCGACTCGGTGCACTTGGACGCGATCCACCCGAGGGCCGGGCCCCGCCACCTGGACGTCCACCACCGGGACGAGCAAACAGATTGACAGGCTGGCACATCACTCCAATGACAGAAACAACAAGGACAGGACCAACCCACGTACGTATCTTCATTTCTGATTCCCTCTTCATATGTTTAATCGTATGTTCTCAATTTTACTGACTGGCAAAAACTTTGTTCCAATCATTCTTCATATCAACGACGACCCAGCCTCGCTTTGGAGCCTCTTCAAGAGCAGTTATCAACTTCCCACTCAGTGGTGGTTTCTTATCGTACTCACATTCACGGACTCCATCGGTATGGTGAACAATCACGCCAAGACTCGTATATGGATTATCAATCGTTGTGTATTCGAGCATTGATTGATCACCATCTGAATTCCCAAAGCATGCAATGGGGCGTCTCCCAAGCTGTTGATAAATCCGTACAGACTTCCCAACTTTATCATTGATGTAGAGATTTGAGGCCTGTTTCACAAACGTTGGTACGTCATCCTGTAGTTCAAACACCACATCTGCACTTGAACCAAGAACCCATTCGGGTGATACACCATAGACATCTTCAGAGAACTGCCTCATGAAGTCGACACCACCACCAGAAACGATAGCAACCTGAAACCCCTTCGAACGAAGAAGATCAAACACTTCTTGCATAGGCTGGTAGGTCGCTTCTCCATACGAGGTTCCAAGCGGTGGGTATTTCGCATTTGAAAACCATGATTTGACGCGCCTCGAAAACTCATCACTTGTCATCCCAGAATGGGTCAGCGCCATGATCTTCATAAAGCCATCATGTTTCTCACCGGCAAACAGAGTCTTGAAGTCTCCCTCGAGAGCCGCCTCAATCATCGGATCTTTTGCCAGTTCAGGCTGCTCAGCGGCCAGCCGCTTTACCTCATCAAGCACAAAGGCGATCTGAAAAGGCATTGGGCACTCTGGCCAGAGCGTTCCGTCGTTATCGAACACAGCCAGACGATCCTGCTCCGGAACAAAATCTTTTCCATTGGGCATGCTGACTTTTGCAACAAAATCAAGTATTGCTTGCTTTGGTGCAGTATCAGCCCACGATGGCAAAAGGTCTTCTGCCTGTGTGACAGACACGAGCGTCAGTGAGCACAAAAACAATCGCATGGCCATTCGCAATGGCTCCTTTCCTGCATTCATTTGAACTACTGCCTTCCGAACATAGCTCGGACAGCATCCTTCGGATCGACAACCTGTCCCTCATCTTCACCCTCTGCAATTGAGAGCTGAACCCCCTTCACTTCACCATTGAAGTGATTACCAACAGGGCCATAGTCAGGCGAAACAGGAGCACCAGAATCTTCACCGACATCCAAACCATCATCGGCTGAAAAGATATTAGAGAGGGTCGCTTCAACTTTGCCTTGGGCAACCTCTTCACCGTCCACGAACAGACTTACGGTGCCTCCTTTGCCAAGCCCCTCACCTTCGTAAGCAAACTCCATGCGAACTTGGTGCTGACCAGGACTAAGCTTCTCTTTTGATGTCACAAAGGTATTCCCAAATCCACCATAGTTGTAGCAATATTTCAACTTGCCTTCATGGGCATACAGTGACCAGCCACCAATATTTGCACCTTGGCATATGATGACTCCCGTAGCATCATCTTCTGGGACAACGATACCAGCGGTAACTGCGTGCGACTTGTTCTTGATACTCAAGACACAATTTTCAAGCAGTCGCCCCATACCGGGAAACAGCACCTGCGTTGTTCCTTTCACTAACACAGGACGACCCGCTGTATCAGGATTTAACTTCTCAAAAACACGATCATCAAGTGGAAGCACCTTATGACGGGCAGCCTCGATCAGAAAAAGCCGCTGTAACTCATGAAGCTTTTCTGGCATTTTTTCAGCCAAGTTTTCTGTCTGCGTCCAATCGGTGTCGGCGTATAACTCCCAAACATCATCATCAAAAGCCGGCAGTTTTTCTCCTGGGTCCCCCCAGGGCGTTCGATGTTTTGTAACCGCCGTCCAACCATCGTGGTAAATACCACGATTACACAGAATCTCAAAGTACTGGGTACTATGCCGCTCTTTTGCCTTTGAATCATCAAACGTGTAGTGCATGCTTACACCTTCAATGGGGTCCTGCTCAACACCGTTCACAAAGCGAGGCTGAGGAAGACCAGCGGCATCAAGAACTGTCGGAGCAACATCAATAACGTGACAGAACTGTGATCGTATTTCACCCTTTGATTTGATGCCTTTGGGCCAGTGGACAACCGTCCCATTTCGAGTGCCACCCCAGTGGGATGCAACCTGTTTGGTCCACTGATAGGGAGTATTCATCGCACATGCCCATCCAACTGCATAGTGATTATATGAGTTCGGACCTCCGAGTTCGCCCATTCTTTCAGTGAGATATTCTTCAGTTTCAAGGGCTTGAATGCCATTGAAATAACTCATTTCATTGAAGCATCCATTTAAGCCACCCTCGGCTGAAGCCCCGTTGTCACCAACGATGTAATAAATCAATGTGTTCTCAAGAATTTGTAGTTTCTCAAGAGAGTCTACGATTCGACCAATGTGGTGATCGGTGTACTCAACAAAGCCTGCATAAACTTCCATTTCACGAGCTAAGACTTGCTTGAAATTATCCGGCACATCCGTCCAGCGAGGAACTTCTTTGTTCTCTGCTGTGAGGACGGCATTTGATGGGATCACACCAAGTTGCTTTTGCTTGGAAAAAATGGTTTTACGGATAGCATCATATCCATCATCAAATTTTCCAGCATATTTATCAGCCCACTCTTTTGGTACATGGTGAGGAGCATGTGTTGCACCAGGTGCAAAATACATAAAGAACGGCTTATCTGGAGCAAGTGACTTCTGCTGCCCAATCCACTTAATGGCCTTTGAAGCCATATCTTCCATGAAATGGTAGCCCTCTTCCGGTGTCTTCTTATTTTCAACAGGTGTGGTGCCCTCGTATAAGGTTGGATACCACTGATTTGCCTCGCCGCCAATAAATCCATAGAAATATTCAAAGCCACCACCTCCCGTTGGCCATGCGTCGAAAGGCCCAACTGGGCTGGCTTGCCACACAGGAACCTCATGGCATTTTCCAAACTGTGCAGTGCAATAGCCATTGAGTTTCATCGTCATTGCAAGTGGTGCCATTGAATTTGGCAGCACCGATGAATAACCAGGTGCACCAGTTG
>CAXFJI010000220.1:0-5152 GCA_964003275.1 uncultured Planctomycetaceae bacterium | reverse complement strand
CTCATAGACAGGCTTGCATACCGTATAGCACTGCTCACGAGTCTCATACACAGGCTTGCACACTGTATATGGAATCTGCTTTGTACGAGTCTCATACACTGGCTTACACACCGTGTACGGTATCTCCTTTGTACGAGTCTCGTACACTGGCTTACAGACCGTATAGCACTGCTCACGAGTCTCGTAGACAGGCTTGCACACCGTATACGGAACTTCTTTGGTGTGCGTTTCCCACACTGGCTTACAGACGGTGTAATTGACTGTTCGTGATCGAGTTTCCCACACTGGCTTACAAACGGTGTACTCAACATCTCTGAAACATTTTTCCGTCTCATAGCGAACACAGTTCACTTCTTTCTGCTCAACAACCTTTTCACAAACTGTCTTGTAGCAGGTGTATTGTTTTCGCTCATACACAACATCCTTTACCATACGGGTGCCACATGGAGCTGCACAATCTGGTTCATGAACTGCCTTTTCACAGCGTGAACATCCTTTTCTGGCACGCGAAAAGCTTACGGTCGACAGCTTTCCGTCTCCTTGGGTAAAGCTCGACACGCCGCAGTAGGCAGCATCGGCACGATCAACCGATGAAGCAAAACATACGATTGCCAAAAGACAACTAATCCATGTGGTCTTCATATCTGCTGTCCCTCTTTCGAGGAAGGCTCCTGATCATTTGATTTGAAGGGAAATTCAAAACACCGCCCGCAACTGAGCGAACGCATACCGTATAAAGATCGGCCATAAACTTGACGCAGGCTAAAGACTTCACGCAATCAGACAGGTTTTTCTAGACCCCCAGTGGCCATACAACCGACAAAGATGCTAAAAACATCACAGTTTCGTTGCAGACATGGGCATCCGGTGATTAAAGTTTCTGCACATACCGCTCTATCCGGAATGACATTCGATGACCCCATCTGAACCACCAGCTGATGAAACACCCTCCGATTCCACTGTCCCCAAGGTGGTTGTCACGAGACTATCGCTTTATCTTCGTGAGTTACAGCGGCTTCAGTTGAATGGACAGGAAACTATTTCATCGAGTCAACTGGGCACCTTATTGGGATTCAGTGATGCCCAGGTGCGGAAAGATCTTGGATTTGTTGGGCAATCTGGTTACCCAGGTGTTGGTTACCGTTGCGATGAACTCATACGTGCGACTCGAGACATTCTCGGTACAAACCATTCCTGGCCAGTCGCCATGGTCGGTGTAGGCAACCTTGGACAAGCCCTCTTGGGTTATCGAGGCTTTGGACGCCAAAACTTTTCCATTGTCGCAGCTTTTGATTCCGACTCTGCAAAAATTGGTCGCACGATCCAAGGTATTGAGGTTCAGGCACTCGCCCAACTGAGTGATGTGATACGCGAAAACCATATACGACTCGGAATGATTGTCGTTCCTGGCCCTCAAGCTCAAGAAGTAGCCGATCACTTTGTACATGCCGGCGTTGAGGGCATTGTAAATTTTGCACCTGTTACGCTTACGCTACCATCTCATGTGAAAGTCGTTGGTGTGGACCTTGCCATTGAACTTGAGCAGATTTCTTTTGCGGTAACAAACAAATTGACAAAAGAATTCTCTCCCGAATAGTTTCTACTCTTTCATGGCATGCGATACCAAACGATCTCTACGCTGTTCGCTGAATCACTTTATGCGGCACGCTTTGGGCGAGAACGTTGGAGTTCGTGCACAACAGGACGACGATGACGGCCTGATCGAATGTAGTAGTTATAGATACAAAAAAGCTCTCCAATTGCCTTCAGAAAATCTCCTGTTTTCAACTTTGATCCTGCGACTTCTGACCATTTTTCTAATGGCATCTCATACATCTGCCTCACAGCATGATCACGCCCCTGTTCGGCAATGAGACGTGCAAACAACTCAACATCAAAAATCCATCGTGAATGAAATGCATATGAAAAAAGTGACTGGATTGATTCCAATGATCGGAACAACTTCAGTCCACATTGTGTATCCCTGAATGGAACGCCGATGCATCCTGTCGCAACGGCTGCAAAGCATCCTCCCAGGACACGGCGAAAAAAACGTCGGTCGATTACATGCCCAGCTAATGCGACTCGTGATCCTGCAACAACGTTGATCTCCGGGCATCGCTGAAGGACATCAATCATCCGCAATACCTCCGTCAATGGTGCCGCAAGATCAGCATCAATGAAACCAACGGCATCCGCCTCCAACTCAAATGCCCGAACCATACCCTGTCGCACAGCCTCTGCCTTTCCACAATTCTCTGCTAAAGAAAGAACCTCAAATTGCGTCGGGCGAAAACGTGCAAGCCCTCGAAGCACCTCACCTGTTTGGTCATCACTCCCATCATCGACCATCACAAAACGCACATTCGCATGCGCGACTGCGAACCAACGGAATTCTGCAACCTGCAGTCGCTTTTCTTCATTGAAACATGGCACAACAAGAATGACATCTAGCATGATATGACCTAAGACGTTTGCAGGACTGACTTATCTATCGGTTGTGAGAGGCATGCTGCTGCACCCAGAAGACCAATCGCAGCACCCCAACAAACATCACTCGGATAATGGGCTGACGACACAATGCGCTGAAACATTGCTCCTACAGCAACCGTGATAAAGTACCACCTTGCATGTGGATAGCGGTGACAGAGTGCCGCTGCAAATCCGGCAGCTACTGCCGAGTGACCCGATGGAAAACTCATCAGGTCACTTCCAGACGCTCCTGAAAAACATGCTGCTAGCTGCCCAAAGGTATCAAGTGGTGATGACAGACTGGCAAGATCAATTGATCGTGGCCGAACACGAATGACCAAGAGCTTCAATATGTTCACCACAAGCGCTCCTGAATAGGTTGCAAAGAAAAAACGAAGAAATGATGCTGAAGGGAACCATACCTGGCCTGCAGACCGTCGCCATAAGGTTGGATCCAGTGCTGCGACACCAATGATGAGCAGGCCAACCCCGAGGCCATGCCCTGCGACTTCAGGAAAATTGAACAGCTTACGAATGTCTCCTGGGAGCACATCGTTTTGCATGAGTCTTGCAACAGGCAGATCAAAGAAAAATGCAATCCATCCGCATGCTGCGCACATGATCGCGATTGCCACAAGGCGATTTCTGCTGAATGCACCTTGTACTCTTCGATGTGGTCGTGAACGATCAGTCATACGAACGACTTAAAACATTCTTCTGGGTATGTGAACTGATTTTTATGGAATTTTCAAACAGAAAGATACAGACCGTACTAGCCATAAACCCTCTTCGACAAGTCCGATGATGGATTCACTTTTCCAATGAAAAAAGTGCTAAAAGTCCACTTTCCTGAAATCGCCTTTTTACGTAACCTTCCACCTCTTATTTCGCAGTTACAGAAATCAGTTATAGAAATCGTAGTTTTTCATGCATCCTTATGCTCGTCCAATTTTCGTCGTGTCTGCCATTACCATTGCCTTTCTTGCACTTGGTTTTCCAGCAACAGCACTCTGGGATGAAGACGAGCCACGGTTTGCTGCTATCGCCGAAGCAATGGTGACGAGCGGAAACTGGGTAGTGCCAATGTACAATGACTCGCTTGCTGTCGATAAGCCAGTCCTCATGCACTGGAGCATGGCACTATGCTATATCGTATTTGGTGTTTCAGAGTTTTCTGCTCGCCTGCCAAGTGCAATCGCCACCTTTCTCACAGCACTTGCCCTCTATCGAGCTGGTGTCCAATGGTTTAATACGCCCACGGGTATCATTGCATCACTGGCGTACATCAGTTGTATCCTTGTTGGGATAGAATCTCACGCTGCGACACCTGATGCTATCCTGACGGCATTGTGCACATGGGCAACCCTTCTTGCCGCTGAACAGATTGTTCCCATTCCGAATACGATACAAACCTCACGCCTCACCATTTCACGTGCATGCCTCGTAGGCGGCTTGCTTGGGCTTGCAGTACTGTGTAAAGGACCAATTGGTTTTATTGGACCACTGGCCGTGCTGCTCCCCTGGGTCTGGCTTCTCATCATCGGTGAAACACCCGTACAACAACAGCTTCAGTTGAAGCAATTCATAAAGAATACCGTGACCGCAACGCTGCGCACTTGTATGACTCTCCGACTTGGAGTCATCACACTCTCGATGCTTCTTATTTCGTTACCTTGGTATCTCCTTGTTGATATCTACACCAATGGACAATGGACACGGGGATTTTTCTTCATTCATAATATCGGCCGAGCTGCAGCTGCAATGGAAAATCATAGTGGCGGCCTCTGGTATCACCCTGTGACGATACTGATTGGCTTTTTTCCATGGTCTTGTTTTTTGCCATTTTCAATTGTTCTCGTTGCATGGCGATTGTGGAATGGTAAGGATTCGGCAACGCCTCGATCCATCAACGGACTTCTTCTTTTGTGGATGGCAGTATGGATTTTTGGTTTCTCACTGGCGGCTACGAAACTTCCAAACTACATCATGCCAGCATACCCAGCAGCTGCATTACTCGTTGCCGCAGTGGGAATTGATGCAGCATCTCGTGCACGATGGCCCCATCCTCGGTGGCTTGCACTTGGCCTTGCCTCGCTTGCCTTTGGCGGGATGGCATCAGCAGGCGTCATCTTCACAACAACATTCTTTGGCATCTCACATGCGACTCCATCAGCACTTGTTGGAGTCATACCCTTCATCGGATGCGTAGCTTGCTTACTCGTTGCGAGAAAAAATCATCTTGCAGCCGTTCACTTCTTTACAATCACAGCACTCGTCTATACATCGCTGCTCATAGGACCTGTTGCTTCATGGCTTGGACGAGCGAATGCATTGCCTTATCTTGTGCAAAAAGCACATGTCCATGCTGGTGGGAAAGCTCGAATCGGTACGCTGACACATAACACACCAAATATTGTTTTTTATTCACACGGTCATGTAAAAGAATGGACGGGCGAAGAAACCAACGAGGTATTGAATTTCCTAAGCACTGGTCCAGATGCATTAGTGATTGTTCCTGCCCATCGATTTGACCTGCTTGCTGATAATCTACCGGCACGATATGGCATCATCGACCGAAAACGGCCTCTCTTTCGAGAGCATGACTTTCTGTTGATTGGCGACAAACAAATAGCCACTGCTCAGAAGAGTGTGAACCTTTCTCGTTAGTTGATTCAAGCTT
>CAXFJI010000219.1:0-5167 GCA_964003275.1 uncultured Planctomycetaceae bacterium | reverse complement strand
TCGAGCCAAGCCTAGGCGCTGAGTCATCCCGCGAGACAAACTTGTTACAAGCTCATCACGTTTCGCCACAAGGTCAACGAGTTCGAGTGAGCGTTCCGCAACACGACGCCTTTCTGCACCATAAATCCGATACGCAGCAGCAAAAAACTCCAAATACTCAATCACCCGCATATCATCATACACACCAAAAATATCCGGCATGTACCCGATGCTCCTTCGAATCTCTCGAGGGTGCGTGTAGATGGAATGCCCGCACACATATGCCTCTCCCCATGTTGGCTGGAGGAGAGTTGACAAGATCCGGATGGTGGTTGTCTTTCCTGCGCCATTTGGACCAATAAATCCAAATAGATCTCCTTGCTCCAACTTCAAATCCAGTGATTCAAGAGCAAAAAAATCACCATACTTTTTCGTCAGGTCAATCGTCTCAATCATGACTTTCTCTTTTTTATTCGCCGTTACTCAATTGGATGAGCATTCGCCACATTGTCACCCCCTTCGAGGAAGGCTTTCTGTCTCGAACGCTTGAAAAAGACCAGTCTGTGCCTGAAGGACCGAATCCTGCCAATACCGCACGTCCAACTTCTAATTGAGAGGACAAATCAATCCGCCCAAGCCGGCCAGACTCTAGAGATGTAAAGCCACTTCCACCGGCTGCATGATGGAAACCAGCAATCGTCAGTATCTCAGCAATATTAGCGCTATCTGTTTTCCAACGTTTTACAACATCGCGACTATTCTCTTCAGAGTGACGCGTAAGAGCCGATATAAGGGATCGCGGGCCACGACCAGAAGAAGGATCAAAGATATCCCCTGCCTTGAGAGTACCAATCTCATAAAGCCAGCCGGAATACACTAAAACGCAGTTTTTAAGTGAAAAAGGAAGGTGATGCACTAGCTCTCCACGCAGTGTTCCCTGAGACTCAACTCTGAGTGTTGTACTGATAATTTCATCACGACATGTCGCATTCCATTCTGATTCGAACAAACGACTCGAGGATGCAGCAATGGGAACCTCTAACAGTAGGGAATCACTTAAACCATAGCGATACTGTCGAGCCGCAAGAGACGGATGCGGCACAGGTGCATCCGTGGCCCCAAGGCCACGACCTGCATCAGCATACCACCCGACAGTCAAAGACGTTTCAGATTCCATACATTCATGAGGCTTTGGCTGCACATCCATCTCATCGTTATCATTCGACCATATCCCAGCCCAAGAGAAGCCTCTGACGGTATTATCCATTGTGTTGATATCAACTACCGATGCCACTGACTCCCCCGAACCCTCGGCTCGCCAGAAAGAGCCGATCTGCCAGATAGCGGCTCCAAGCAACAATGAAAGCAACGGCAGCAGCCCCCATGAGACCCCAAGGGAAGCCTGCCTAGCAAACAACCAACTTCCCGGATAAAGCAATATAATTGTGATGCTGCCGAGAAGGGCAACGAGTGAAAATGGAACTGGGGTAATCCCAGGAAACTGATCGACAGCACGTCTCAATTGCCCAGATAAATCCAACGCAAAGCGGCTCTTTTCTCCTGCTCGGCCTGCCTTTGCACCCGGTGCTCCTCCTAATAACTGGACCAGCATTGTCTCACTTCCCGGCCACGATCGGAAAACCGGTTCATCCAAGTCGACAGACATCCAGGTAATAACACCCAATCCATATCCACGACGAACCACAAGAGGCAAATCTGCTGGATTCGCTCCATCATGAGCCTCAATCACACCATCCAAGGGCTGCGTTTTTTCAAACATTGGCACAAGCAGACTGGACCGCAGACTACGGTCCATCGGACGAGAGCAACGAGAAAATACTTCGAGTGGGGCTGTTCTCCGCAATGGGACCATGTTTTTGACAGAACCAGGGAGCCATTTTCCGAGAACACTTTTTTCAGAGGAGATATCTGCAGCTGAGGCACCTGCAAGAAAGACCAATCGCCCACCACGACGAACCCACGCATCAATCGACCTCAGCGTACGAACATCACATTGTTTCAGTTTATTGGCGCATGCCAGGATAATATCTGCTCCATCTAAGTCGCGGGGATCCTCTGCGAGCGGCAGGGAGCCCTGACTGGACAACACAATGCGAGGACGGATGCCATCTTCATCAGCAAGCAAGCGACCAGCTCGTTCAATTCCTATTGGATTACCAATGACGAGAATAACTTGATCTGTCGATGGTGCAGGCGGCGTTAACGAGACCGATGTGGCATTTTTCAAATCCAAATCATGATGAATCAACACCTGTCCGTTTGGCCTGCCGAATCGAACACAAAACCTTGCAATATATCGATCATCCTTTTTTTTGATTTCGGCTGGGGATGAAACAACCCATTGACCATCAGGGTCTTGAACGCTGGCATAGACCGGACTTTTTCCTTCCGACACCTCAACCCAGAGCGGAGTCCATGACCCAGTGCGATAAAAACCATTAAACCCTACGGACATCTGTTCGGAAGAAATATCACCCGCAGACACTGCAAGAGCAGAAAGGCTCAACACAACGATACAAAAGATTTTCCGAAGCATGAATTCTATTACTAAGGTTTCTCGGCATCAGGACAGAGGCATGCAAGTTTGCCACAACCAGGGCAACCTCGACCATACTTACGGGCAACTGCTTCTTCTAAATCAACACCCACCACATTTGCAATCGTCACAAGCCACGCAAGCACATCTGCGAACTCGAGTGCCTGCTCCTCGTGCGAACCGCTTCGTAATGCTGTTGCCAACTCGCCAATTTCTTCGGTGAGCCACATGAATGTTCCTTCAACTCCTCGGACAGCATCTTTTTCGTGATACATCTGACGAATCAGATTCTGAAACTCACCAAGCGTCATAACATGCTTTCATTGGAGATTCAAAAAACGTAGTAAAAAACCTTTCTCAGTGTAATCAATTCATGAAATTACGGGCAGGACACCGGCAGTATGGTGAGAGAATCGATTGTTACGATACATTTGGTAGCTTGTAGTAGTGGGCCATTTCGACCGTTTTACAAAGACTGATGACGAACACACGCACAATCCGCATCTTTGACACCACCCTTCGTGACGGTGAACAGTCACCCGGTGCCAGTATGAACCGCACCGAAAAGCTTGAAATTGCTCAGGCACTGGGAAGCCTTGGTGTCGACATTATTGAAGCCGGCTTTCCAATCGCCTCTCCAGGAGACTTTGAAAGTGTTCGTGAAATTGCCTCAGCCGTGACGAGCACAACCATTTGCGGACTTGCTCGATGTAACGACGCAGATATTGATCGTGCCTGGGAAGCGCTTCAACCAGCCAAGCAACCACGGATTCATGTTTTTCTTGCCACCAGTTCTATTCATCGTGAGTTTAAGCTACGCATGACTGAGCAAGAAGTTCTGGATCGTGCCGTAGCAGGTGTTCGTCGCGCCCGCAACCTTTGTGCTGACATCGAATTTTCTCCCGAAGATGCTGCACGTACAGAAATAGATTTCCTTTGTCGTGTCATTGAGGCCGTCATTGAGGCTGGCGCAACAACAGTCAATATCCCAGATACTGTTGGTTACGCAACACCATCGCAAATGCATTCCGTCATCAAAAGCCTCAGAGAGCGTGTTCCTAATATTGACAAGGCGGTTATCAGTGTTCATTGCCACGATGACCTTGGTTTAGCTGTGGCAAACAGCCTCGCTGCTCTCGAGGCTGGCGCCGGACAAGTAGAGTGCACTATAAATGGCATCGGTGAACGAGCAGGAAATTGCTCTCTTGAAGAAGTTGTCATGGCACTTCGCACGCGACGAGACTATTTTCAAGCTGACACGAATATCATTTCTCAAAAACTTGTTCCTACCAGTCGTCTCGTATCAACCATCACAGGCATCTCTGTTCCCCGGAACAAGGCCATTGTCGGCCGCAATGCCTTCGCGCATGAAGCAGGCATTCATCAGGATGGCATGCTCAAGGAACGGAGCACATACGAAATCATGCGACCAGAGGATGTGGGCCTGGAACGCACGGATCTTGTGCTGGGCAAACATAGTGGACGTGCTGCCCTTGCTGATCGAGCAAAAGCACTTGGCTATCAACTTGCACCAGATCAACTTCAGACCGTCTTTGAACGATTTAAGATTCTCGCTGATCGAAAAAAAGAGATTTATGACGGTGACATTGCTGCTCTTTGCGAACAGCAATTTGCAACGCTTCCTGAATATTATGTATATGACGGGTACGATCTGTCCTGTGAAAGTGGCTCCGCACCAACTGTAACACTACGAATTCTTCATGATGGCCAACGTCAGTCTGTGTCTATTACCGCAGGAGATGGTCCTGTTGACGGCATATTTCTGGCCATTGAGCGGATTACCGGCATCACGACTGTGTGCCGTGATTTTCGTGTTCAGGCCGTCACCGTTGGGAAAGATGCCCAAGCCGAAGTGACTGTTGAGTTGGAACATGCAGGACAACAACAGCGAGGCCGTGGGGTATCAACTGACTCTCTCGAAGCCTCTGCAAAAGCATTCCTGGCAGCAATCAATCGTTTTGCAACGGGCCGTCCGCAGCCGCGCCTTCATCCTCAACAGCCGTAGTGATACCCCAAACAACACAATCGCAGTAAGGCCATGAGTGCGGTTATTGTAGAGCGGCATTACGTTTCAGCATAAGACGTTGCGACTCACCATCTTCATGCAATAAGAAAAACTAAATTGCTTCCTGTCCACGCTCACCTGTTCGAATACGGACACATTCATCCATCGGCAAAACAAAAATCTTTCCGTCCCCAATCTCCCCGTCCTCACCAGACCGCCCCCCCTTCATGATTGCTTCAATAGTTGATTCAACAAAATCATCATTGACTGCGATTTGAAGTTGGACTTTGCGGAGAAGGTTTACGCCGATTTCGTGACCTCGATACGTCTCTGCATGACCTCGCTGACGACCGAATCCCTGCACATCCAGTACGGTGAGCCGAAAAACATCAACCTCCGAAAGGCATTGCTTGATATTTTCAAGTTTACTCGGCTGTACAATTGCAATAACTAGTTTCACAGATGATTTTTTCTTTGAGGCATCGGGCTTCTGGAATCTGAGCAACAAAACACATCATACACCGTGCGAAAATACCTCACAACAAAACAGCATATGTTTACTTGAATTTCTTTCCACGCATGCTTAACGTCCGCTCACGAGAGAC
>CAXFJI010000218.1:0-5176 GCA_964003275.1 uncultured Planctomycetaceae bacterium | reverse complement strand
CACGGGCCTGATTTGTTGGAGACGCAGCCGACTCATTTGCCACATAGAAAAGGCCTGCCAACGCCGCAGTCATTGCCCCAAAACAATATGCAAACCACTTTACATTTTCTGTCTTTATTCCAGCCAAACGAGCAGCTTCTTCATTCCCCCCCAGCGCATAGAGATGCCTCCCGAGAACCGTTTTTGTAAGGAGAAGCCAGGTCAACACAGCAAGGACACCAAATACAACCACGGGAATCCATACATTGTCACGAATCGTCTTGAAAAAAGGATCAGCCACATTAATAAGATTGTTTTTGGATGGGGTGAGCGCAGCAGTCGCACTTTCAGCCAACGCACGGGCAAGACTACGCAAGCCCACAAGCGTAGCAAGCGTTGCAATAAAAGGAGGGAGCCGTATCGCCGTTATGAGCCACGCGTGAAGCGTTCCAACAAGAAAGCCTGACATGAGAGCAGCAAGACAACCAAGCAAAACAGCTAGGGGCCCGGCAGGCTTAAAGCCCATCATCTCAGCGGGCGATATGAACAACATTGTTGATGCGCATACCGTTCCTGATAGGGCAATCATTGAGCCAGAAGATAAATCAATACCTCCTGCGATAATGACAACCGTGGCACCAAGCGCGAAGATTCCAAGGAGTGCTGTATTACGAGCTATATCGCGAAGACTCGTGTACGGCTGAAACCAATAGCTATGATTTGCATCAATGATTGCCGTAAGGACAAAGGTGATAACAATCGCGAGCACCAGCACCCACTCAGCAGGACGAAGCAAAAAACCACGACCCTCTCGTATTGGCTGAGGCGAAATCTCATCCGACTTTGGCATCACCAATTCCCTCAAGAACTAGAAAGATTATAGGTATCAAGCCAAACTCGGAATTCCTCAAGCGGAAGGAATTCAATTCCGTCAACTTCAAAGTCTTCTGCTTTCAACGGAGAGTCATTATCTGGGATAATCAATCGCAATCCTGTCGTATGAACATCCCCAGCAGCCTCTCCTGAGCGAGGAAACATTTCCTGGATCGTTTTATCATCTTTTTGATCCATAGCGAGCAATAGTTTAACCGTTCGGATACCCATCTCAAATGGGTTCTGCACAACCATGGCATCAATGTGACCATCAATCATATGTTGAATGGCAGCAGCTTGCGCATCAAACGTTACAACAGTGACTTGATCACGCACACCACGTTCTTCTGCCACCTCCGCAATGGCAGGTGCGTTATACGCCCAAATACCAACCAATGCAGTCAGATCTGGATGATTGACAAGTGCCGTTCGAACATTATTTCGCGCCTTGGAAAGATCCATTTCATCTGGCATCCGATCAAGCTCACTATATCTTTCACCGATGGAATCCTTGAACCCATCCATTCTCTTTCGCGCATTATCATTATCAGTGAATCCTGCAAACTGAACATAGCCACCTGAATCTTTACCACGGCTTTCGAGTAGTTTTTTTGCAGCTCGACCAAGTAGGCGACCGCCAACGATATTGTCAGTTCCAATATAGTACGGCCGAGCATCAGGAAAGAGACCTTTATTAACGTCTCCGTCAACAGTAATGACACTGACCCCTTTAGTGCGAAGATTTTTCATCTCGTCAACGATTGCAGCATTCTCAGCTTGGATGACTGAAATTGCGACCCCAGCAACGTCTGGCTGGCTGGCTAACTGACGAAGTTTTTCAATTTGACCTTGAGCCGTGCCATTATTTGTTTCCATGACAACCATGAGCCCTTGTGACTCGAGATCAAATCTCTTTGCGCCCTCAACGAGCCCGGCATTACATGCATGCCAAAATGGATCATCGCCATTCGTGATAAAAATAAATCTCCTGAGTTGTGACTGCTCAGATGACGTATTCGGCGCACCATTTTCAATGGTATTGTTCGGTTCGGAACAGCCTATCATTGTGGCTATTACGAGCACGCAACCTAGGATACAACGCATTCGAAATACTCCGTGTAGAAAGGTAGAAGAAAACTACTATAACAAAAACCTATTCGGGAAACTGATCAATACCGCAATCCGTTTTTTCGAATGTGCACGAGGGGTGAATCATGCTCATGAACACCATTTGCAAAGACCTCTGCAAACACGATTACATGATCGTTTTGGCCACCTCCAACGCGTCCTATACTCTTACATTCCAGCCAACCAGGAGACTGCTCAAAGGCGGCAGTACCGCTTGCTGTTCTTTGTATCGAAAGATCTGAAAAAGGATCATCGCCTTCATCCAATGGCTTTCCAAATCGTGCAAGCAAAGACCGTTGGCTATCGCTCAGAATATTGACAACAAACGACGTCCCTCGATCAATTGCATCGAGCAAATCGCGTTTCGGTGCGACTGCAATCGTCAAAGCCGGTGGAGAGAAGCCGGCCTGCATAACCCAACTCGCAAGCATACCACGATCTGTATTACCGTCCCTCCAAGTGACAATAAACAGTCCACTTGGGATTTTGCCGAGTGCCATTGCAAGACTTTTATCTTCCATGGACAGGGAGGTTTGGGAACGTGAGTTGCTAGAGTTGTGAGACTGGGTCATTGAAATAGCATCATGGATTTAAGAAGAAAAACAAAGCGAGGAAACACTCGATCTTACCGAGAATACCATTTCAAAGAAGATCTTTCTGTTCTAGCGTGCTGAACTTGTGAAAAGGTTTGTGAGATGCCGATCTTCTGTGGAAACGTACCGATAAGTGCGTACAGTGTTGCAGCGTTTGTTATCGACCGCCCACTCGCGGACCCCAGTTCGTTTCAGCCATTATGGCATACATTATACTGTTCCGTATTATTGCGACAGCCACCCTTCTGATTTGGGTTGCTGCAAACGCTTGCGCACAATCACCTCTAGAAATACCTCATCTTCAGGAAACGTCACCGAGCCCACAAAAACTTCCTCCACCAGTTCATCCAGACGGACCTGTTGTACTAGATGTTCCGTACGATGAGATAATTCCTGGTGATGACCTCGGACTTGTTCCAAACAGCTCATTCCCTGACTGCTATTGTGATTTGTGGGCACCGAGGCCTTGGTTCTGGCAACTCCTTCCAAATAATCTTATTTACACAAGCTACCTCGCGGGAACGAAGGAACCGCGTATTGGGACTGTTTGGTATGACGATACTGCGGCAGGTGTAATTGACCCTTCCCGTCAAGAAGGATGGTTATGGGACACAACACTTGGTGGACGGGTTTCAATGTTACGATACGGATCTGATTCAGTCGTTCACCCGCAGGGCTTTGAAATTCAGATTGAAGGAGCGGCATTCGTTCGACTTGATCCAGCAGATGAACGGGACTTACGAAGCGCAGATTACCGGTTTGGAATTCCTTTGGTTTATGGCATAGGTCGCTGGCAAACAAAACTCGCGTATTACCACAATAGTGCTCATCTTGGTGATGAATTCTTGATCAAACACCCCACGGCCTACCCACGACTGAATTATGTTCGAGATGTCTTTGTCTGGGGAAATTCTTTCTATCCTTGGGATTGGCTCCGTATCTATGGTGAGGTTGGCTGGTCATTCTTCAACCGTGGCGGATCAGAACCGTGGGAATTTCAGTTTGGAACGGAATTAATTCAAGCACGTCCAACAGGCATACACGGCGCACCCTTTCTTGCTGTCAATGGAATATCACGACAAGAACTGAACTGGGGAGGGAATGTATGTGTCCAAACCGGTTGGGCTTGGAGGGGCCGCCGAAGCGAAAAACTGTACCGCATTGGTTTTGAGTATCTCTACGGGTCAGACCCTCAATTTGCTTTTACTCCCAGAAACCAGAACCGTGCTGGGATTGGGATGTGGTACGACTACTAAGTTTCTCTCAAATCGTGTGACCTGTTTTGGCCACGACTGTAAGCAATTTGGCCTAGTACCATGTATTCACTCCCAGAATCGCGTAACGTTTTAATGCAACAAAGCCTGAGAAAACAGACTGACAACAATAGGAGGATATTTGAAGCTATTTCGGAATGAGCGCATCAGAAGCATGGCTTTGATGACGATGGGTTACTGTCTCCCAAAGGAACTGTCCGAGACGTCTTCCTTCAACTGCTAAAACGTCATTGGTTAATCCTTAAGAGACAGGGATGCATAGAAACGAAAGTCGATCGACACCTCACCACTTATCACTTACAGGTTCAGCGTTCGGTTCCAGCGGTAATATCAAGGTCACCTGAGTCGAAATCCCCCTTTTCAATGCGTTCCCACGCAATAGCTCCCATCACCGCATTATCTGTGCAAAGAGCCGGGGGCGGTACTAACACATCAACTCCTTCTCGCTTTCCCCATTCAATGAGTTCTGCTCGCAGAAGTGTATTTGATGCAACTCCTCCGCCAACAGCAAGTGTGCTGCAACCGGTTCGACGACGGGCCAAGTCCACTTTGGCGACAATGGAGTCAACCACTGCTTGCTGGAAGGACGCTGCTAAATCCGCTAATGTTTTCCCGCGAGGAGGTTCCCTCACTGGACCTCCAACAGGCCTCACCTGATAACGAAGGGCTGTTTTCAGTCCACTAAAACTCAAATCAAGGCGTTCATGATCACGTGCTAATGGCCGCGGGAAACGATAAGCCGTAGGACTTCCAGAATGAGCCACGCGTTCAATTTCTGGTCCGCCAGGATACCCTAATCCGAGAAGACTTGCCGCTTTATCAAAAGCCTCTCCAGCAGCATCATCAATGGTTCCACCCAGTCGACTCAATTCAAGTGGGCTGAACATATGGAACAATGTCGTATGGCCACCACTGGCCACTAAACCGATACATGGATAGCGAAGTCTCATACCATGTGATATGCGACACGCATAGAGATGCGCAGCAACATGGTTATAGCCAACTATTGGAATTCCCAAAACGGCAGCTATGGCCTTGGCTGCTGATAGACCGACGAGCAATGACCCCGCAAGTCCCGGCTGAATAGCCACTGCAACAGCCACCAGGTTTTCTCGATCGACACCAGCTCTTCCAAGAGCCTCATCAATGACGGGAATAATTCTCTCCACATGTGCCCGGGATGCGACTTCGGGCACAACCCCTTTCCATCGAGCGTGAAGTTTTTCCTGACTTGCTACAACACTTGATAGAATGCTTCGATCTCTGCCAATGACGGCCGCTGCAGTCTCATCACAGGTTGACTCAATTGCCAGCAATGGCATCCGACCC
>CAXFJI010000217.1:0-5185 GCA_964003275.1 uncultured Planctomycetaceae bacterium | reverse complement strand
CGGCAAAAGGATATTTTCATGCCAAAAGACATAAATTTTGGCTCCTTGGTACTCCTCGTGGACAGGGTCTACCGTCTGGTCACCATAAACAGCCCGACAATCCAGAGTAGCCATCCACTGACGGATGCACGCAGTGGAAACAAGTGACCACGCACCGATAGCCAATGGTGACTGGATTTTCATTTTTGATGCTCCAGATACCATTCTCCCTCAAACACTTCCTCTGCCGGTCCTGTCATGAAGACCTCGCCTTTTCCGTCCCACTGAAGAACCAGTTCGCCACCGGGCAGTTCAGCCACAAGTTGACTATCTGTACGACCTGTGAGTACCCCGGCAACACACACCGCAGAGGCTCCAGTGCCGCATGCCATTGTTATGCCAGAGCCTCGCTCCCACGTTCTCATTCGCACACGACCCGACGTGAGTCTCTGCACAAAGTGAACATTCATTCGTTTTGGAAACATTGGGTGGCACTCCAACAGAGGGCCAACTGTCTCGAGAGGTATTGCCATAACATCATGACAATAAAACACTGCATGCGGATTTCCCATTGAAACACATGTCATTCGATGATCCAACTTGGCTTCGTCGAACCATGGGCTATCCTGCTGCTCAAATACCTTGCATGGAAAATCAATGACTTGCTTATCCACAGTGGAAGATATCTCCACCGGAATATTCTCTGCATTGAGAATAGGTGTACCCATCGCCACCTGCACCGTACTCTTGCGATGTCCTTTTCTTTGAACACAAACTGTTAGGACACCTCTTCCGGTCTCAATAGATACCTCTCCTTCAGGAGCATAACCGCGAGCAACGGTCAGATGCGCGACACATCGAACTCCATTCCCACACATTTCCGATTCACTTCCGTCAGCATTGAACATGCGCATTCGTGATGCTGCCAACTCCGAGGGTTGAACAAGCACGAGACCGTCTCCACCTACTCCAAAATGACGATCAGAGATTTTTGGTGCTACAACAGACGGATCGGCCAAGAATGGTTCCCGAAAGCAATCGACGTACACGTAGTCGTTACCAGCTCCCTGCATTTTGATAAATTTCAGCTGCTTTTCTTCCAACATCGTCGCTTTTCCATCGGCAATCAAAGGTCCTCTACTGTAACCCTTTCTCCATTTTTTTACCTGTATCTTTTTGTTGTTAAATCGCATTGAGGGTTTGAAACTACATATCCCGTCGAGCTTCGCGGCGGGATGATGTATTGCGCAAGCTGTCTGGATTACGCTGTGCGGACTGTAGCCTTTGAAGAGCTGCTGCAAGAGAAGGGAATGCCTCCGTCGTAATCTCTGGGCTTGCTAAGGTTCCGTCAACATGAATGAGAAGGAACTGGCCACTTGCCCCCCCAAGAAATCGCTTCATGGCAGGCAATTGCTGCTGAGAGTCTCCCATAATCGAACGCAGTACCAAATGAATTTCCCCATCTATATCAAGTTCACCTGCTCCAACAAGACTTATAGCATCACCAGATAGTTCAACTGTCTCAAGAATCGCATGAGGACCCTCTATCTTGAAATCAACAAGGCTTGAACCAAAAGCATTCCGATCAGGTGCCTTCACTCGCAAGACTTTTAGCAATGCCACCACCACTGGCAACTCGTAGATTGTTGCCTCCTTGAGACGCATTTGACCACGACCGGTAAGCGAGTGCGCACCATTACGTGATCCACTGAGTTCCAATGTTCCCGATACGCGACCACGAGGACGTTGTGCATCGGCCCCACTACGAAAATTGAGCATGCCTCCAGACAGTCTTTCCAAATCTGCTCCGTTGAGTGACATTGCGACAGCAAATGAACCAATGTCATCCGTACTAGCACGACCATCGAGCGCAAGAGTACCTCCGGCAACTTGAGCCTGCAGACGCCGTGGACGATCATCGAGACCGCTGGCAGACATACCAAACTGTGCCCCGTCATTGCTCATGGCAATAGGCCCCGTGATGCGTGTCATCTGCACACCATGCCACATGGCACTATCAACATTCAGTTCTCCTTTTGACTGCCACACATTACCATCACTTTCACCACACAGCCGAACTCCTCCATGAACGTGTTCAAGTGGGACTCCAACATCGACTGAACCTTGTTCCATATCGAGGTTCAGATCCCATCTGGCAGCAGGTGTTGCAATACTTGTGAGCACATCATTCCCAGCCTGTGATGACCTGCCGGCACTGGGCACGGAATAAATGTCGAGTGTTCCCGCAAGAGACAACAATCCGCTCGGATTCACAAGGTTTATGGCCTGCTGTAAGCCGGCAGGTAATGCCTGAACAACATCGTGGTCAGCTCTAAATCGATCAGCTACAAGGCTTTCGAATGACACATGCCAACCACCATCAGCGAGGAAGCGGCATGTCCCCTCAGCTCCAACACTTGTTCGATCATGAATACCTCGTACTCCTTCAAAACGAAGCACACCATCCTTCAGTACCAGTCGTCCTTTCAACTGTTCGAGTCGATACGGGAACCATGCGGGCTCAATGGACACCGTTTGACGATGTGGAATGGCTTCTACCTCCACTTTGGTAGAACGATTTTTCAAACGATGACGGATAATTGCGGTAAAGTCTGCATTCCCCCGGGGATCAAGGTCATCCCAGATTTGTTGCATTCCTATGGGTAAACTGTCTCGAAGTTCCCGCTCAAGCACTACTCCAGTTCCCGTCAGTTCAAGGGTTAGTTGACCATCATCATCTGATCGAATGAGTGACCCAGTGCACCGAACAACTCCAACGTCATTAACCCCTGTGACATCTTGAATCGTCCACTTGTCGTCGTGCATGCGAATACTGCCGGAAACCTTTGTGAGGGGATACGGGAAACCGGCGTATGCCATACTGCAGTCCGTGAGACGAATACCCAGCGAATTCGATTTTTTGTCCTTCAAGTGGGGTGCACGTTCATGCCGAAAGAGAAAGTCGAAGGTTCCTGATGCCCGTAGTTTCCGAACAATGTCTGCACTGCGAGGAGGCATTGCCGCAAGAAGAGAATCGCTAATTCGCATTGCTTCACCGCGCACCTCAACATGCCCAACTGATCCACTCGAATCTAATTGAAAAGCACCTGACACCTGTACTGGTTGCCCACCAGCTTGTCCCGTAAGGTACAAAGAGAGTGACTTTCCCTCGAGAACAACTGTACCAACAGTCCGATCAAGCCTTTGTGGAAAACGGTAATGAGTCAGTGAAAGATTTCGGCATCGCACAGAGACTCGAGGTTCAATAATTCCTTCAGAGCGAGTCAACTCAGCTCGAACATCAACTTCGCCAGCAGGTAAAAGTTTCCGCCAATGTTCGGCTGCTTCAGTGGGTAAAAATGACTCCCATTGACGACCGAGCATCAGTCGCTCTGCCTCAAGAAGAAACTGGAAATCACTCGACATTGACCAACCAAAAACGACCCCAGATCCTCTCAACAATGTTGAACCGCCGTGAGCCTCGAGGGATTTCACGGTAAATCCCTTCTCATCAGCATAAAATGCTGCCTTCATATCAGTTACATCAAAAGGCAGCTTTGAGGTTTGAAAGTGACCAGAATCGAATTCCCCATGACACTCGAATTCTGTCTGAGCAAGATCTTTGAGTGAACCCCGCGCCTGCCAATTAAGATCGATATTGCCTCGAAGACCTGCCACAACATCACACGTTTCCTGAGGAAGCGAATGTATTTTGGGGAGGAGTGCTGTAAAACGTTCTGAACAGCTGAATGCTGTTACGCTACCGGAAACATCAAAGTGCTGTGACCCCGGAGCAAACCTGCCTCGTATAGCTGCCCTTGTGAAAAACTCACCGGAAAGGCTGCCATCAATCAACGCCCATCCAGCTTCTTTATCTGATGGATCAATTCTGAGATCAACTTCTCGTATAAAAAACTGCTGATTGATGCGAGCATCTTTGAGCTTAAGTTCACCATCCTCAATCGTCATGGGAATGATTCTGCTGGGATTTCGATTGACAAATAAATCCTCAGTCGTCCAAGTACCATCATCACGACAGGCAGCTGACACGATAGGGCGACGAATATAGACATTACTAATTTGAGGAATGCCTGAGGCTAGCTTCGTAAGATTCGTGCTGCACTCAAGTCGGATCTCATCAATACTGATAAGTTGTTGAATTGCATCAGGTAGGCGAGGATCAGAAAGTGAAACGCCTTGGACAACAATACCCTCGCCTTTGACAAGCCTGGCGCCTTTGACTTTTACGATGAGCCCTGGAAACTCCTCCATGAGACGAGCTTGCACTTTGGTACGAATAACGTCATCCAGTTGGTTCAAACCAATCATTCCCGCTGCCAGAACGCCTGCAACCGTCACTGGCACAGCCCAGCGCACAAGCGTCCACAGTGAATTGGTGACCACGTTCACGATGAAAAAACAGCCTTTTGGAATCAAAAATTAGTAGGTGCCGACCACCCTAGAAATGGGGCTAGGACACTACGTAGCAGGCATCAGAGGGTCAACCCACAGCCAAATCTGCCTCCTCACCATCAGTTTCTAAAACTTCACCATTTCCGTATATCACGAAGGCTTGCTATAGTTCCCAGTTCATACGTCTTTTTCGATATACGGGGTGAAGCATGCATGCACAAACAGTGAGTCACAATTCAGAACTATCAGGAGTTGCCCCCAACGCTACACGCCTCCTGTGGGCAGGATTTATGGCTATTCTCGCAGCGGGTGTGGGATTTGCTATTCGAGGTGGCATTCTTGATAACTGGGGTGGTGAGTATGGTTTTACCGCCTCCCAACTCGGCGTGATTGGTGGTGCCGGATTCACCGGTTTCTGCTTTGGAATCATCATTGGCGGAGTCATTGTAGATAAGATTGGATATGGCTGGTTGGTAGTGCTGGCGTTTACCTGTCATGTGCTTTCCGCATTCGTTACTTTTGGGGCATCCTCACCGGAGAATGCTTACACATTTTTGTACTTGGGCATGTTTTTGTTCGCTTATGCCAATGGAACGCTTGAGGCAGTCGCCAATCCTCTTGTCGCAACACTATTTCCCAAAAATCGAACGCACTATCTAAACATCCTTCATGCTAGCTGGCCTGCTGGAATGATTATTGGTGCTGTTATTGGTTGGGTTTTGGACGATCGCCTGGAACTTCACTGGAAGATTCAACTCGCGCTTTATCTGATTCCTACAGTAATTTACGGCTT
>CAXFJI010000216.1:0-5217 GCA_964003275.1 uncultured Planctomycetaceae bacterium | reverse complement strand
GAAAACACTCCGCCTTGTTTCCATCCTACCTTACTTTATCGGCACACTGGATGGCCGGATTGAAGTTAAGTTAGCCTGACTCAATGCAGATAATCAACCGGTTTTACGGTGCTTTAAGAATGAATGAACCACCGATTCACTGGCGATTGGCACGACCGCCGGCCCCTGCGAAGCACCAAACTGCGATTTAGCTAGAGCATCGAGCACTCGTCCAGCAATTTCAATGGCTGCAGCCCCACCAGATGCTGGCACCACTGGAGCCTGACCGGTTTGAATACTCTCAAGGAAATTCTCATGCTCACAGGCAATTGCATTTGCCTCTACCGCCGTTTCAGTGCGGGTCGGAAGAATCTCAGAAAAAAAAGAGTCTTTCATCGCCTGACGCTGTTCCACCGGAATGTCACTTGCCACAAAACTCCCATCCCGAACGCAGGATGAGGGAGTCATTGTTGTCACTGTTTTTTCATTGAAGTCGACATCAACAATGCTGCCTGTCGAAACGAGTGAAAGAGAACGACGGACTGCGGGATGTATCCGTGAGGCAAATAAATCCGCAATGATTCCTGACGAGAACGACAACCGAGCCCGAACCAAATCCTCATGTCCCCCTGTTGCCACGAACCCTTGCGCCTCAACACTCTCCAATCGCCCCGGCTCAAGAGAAAGAACAAGATCAATGTCATGAATCATCAGGTCGAGCACGACACCCACATCCATCGAACGAAAGGTGAACGGTGCTTGACGGTGCGCCTGAATAGCAACCAGCTTTCCAACGTGATCCATCGCTAACTTCCATGCGGGGTTAAATCGCTCCACATGACCTACCGCAACCGTCCGACCATACCGTCGAGCGGCGATGACAATTGCTCGAGCATCTTCAACCGTGGATGCCAAAGGCTTTTCAACGAGCAAATCGACACCACTTTCCAACAATGGAATTGAAATCGGTGCATGCAACCCTGTTGGTGCTGCTACGACCGCAGCGTCAACCTTTCCGATGAGATCTTCTGGACTCGCAAAACCTTCACAACAAAGCGATTTGGCAACTGCACCTCTCGGGCCTTCGCAAGGATCAACAACACCCACGAGCTCAACATCAGACCGCGACGAAAGCAATCGTGCATGTATTGCACCCAAATGACCACACCCAACCACTCCAATTCGAATACGACTCATGCTGCCCTCCGTTGCTCACGACTTCTCACATGCCACCCACTCTGCTGACGGCTCACAAACCCAAGAAGACGCCCAACATCTGGCATGAGCATTTCCCGAGAAGCAAGAACCTCTCTCACCGAATCAACACCAACTTTTGCGCGAAAAAGCAAGCGACAGGATTCACCCATTGCGCCGATTACCACCTGCAAAAATCTGCCCCGCTGCACCCCAACACTCTTGATACACCGATGCCGATCTGGCATGCCCTCAGACAGACATACACCTTCTTGAACCACGACTGCGGGATGAATCGTTACTGACATTGCCCAGCACCCCCAACCCCCGAGACGTTCATACCACCATATTCCTCGGCAATTAAGCGTGCCACCATTTCCGCATTTAATTTGTGGCCACTACGACAGGCTCGTACTGATGCATAGACAGGCCGCCCAACAAGCGACAGATCACCAACAACATCAAGCACCTTATGACGCACACACTCATCATCCCACCGCAACGTATTACCAATTGGACCAGACGGGCCAAAAACAAGCAGATCTCGATGCCCCACCGACAAACCACGACCGCTAGCCTGCAGACGATCCGCCTCCTCAACAGGAAGAAATGTACGGGCCGACGACAACTGATCTCGGTACGCATCAGGCGTGACATCAACACGCATGCTTTGCCTGCCAATCGCTACGTGACCATAGTCAAGTTCATATTCAACCGAGAGACCCGGGAATTGCGGCGGCCCAACCTCTATCCAACTTATATCATCACCAAGACGAATGACCCGTGACACAACAAGCGGCACAACAGGGGCCCCTAGCTCCTCAAGCCCCACTTCGTCAATCGCATCAACAAATGCACGAGATGATCCGTCAAGCCCCGGCAATTCTTCAGCCGTTACATGCACTTCACAACAATCAACATTCAGACCAGAAAGAGCACTCAACACATGCTCCACCATCTGAACACCAACCCCTGCAACAGACAGATTCGTCCGAGTAGCTGCATCGACTCGGTACTCCACCGAGGCTGGAATCCGAACGGGAACCGGCAAATCATCCCGAACAAACACAACACCCGAACCAACGGACGACGGACGCAACTCAACCCGATTGGGGCGACCACTCCAATAGCCAACCCCAGAAACTTCTGCCGTTTGGCGAAGCGTATGCTGAGGTCGTACAACTAAAGTTTCTGGCATTGTGCAAAGCTCGCCGCCGACAGAACAAACAATTTGAATCCGGCACACATCCGGCTACGGCGACCAAAACAGTGCGATCTGGCCACCCACAAACCCATTCATTCCTATCTCACCGGAGGCTGCTGCGCGGCTCCTGCCACAGGCGTTCCGTTGAGCATTTTGAGGATGTCTGGAGTGATATCGATACCTGGCTCATAGTACACAATAGGCTTCGTGATGCCCCGCATGATCTGGTTTCGATCAGCTGAATCAACAGGCTCTCCATCAAAACGATGGACTACAGCAATACGATGCTCTTTGGCAAATTGAGCCACAGCCTTTTCGACTTCGTCGTACACCTGCTTGTACACTCGCGCCTCTCGCTCCATGAAATCCTTTTTCTGCAGCTGAGCGTTCACATTAAAGTCACCCTGAGCCTTCGCAATTTCAGCCTCAAGTCGCTTATATTCTGCCGTACCGACATTGAATCCCTTTAGCTGCTCCATCAAGCCGTTGATTCGATCTCGCTCAGCCTTCAGGCCGTTTTCAGCCGTCATGACTTCATCTTTCATCTGATCCATAGCAGACTTAAATCGTGCATGGTTCTTAAATATGTACCCAATATCGACCACAGCCACATGCGTGGCAGGACCAGCAGGCTGGACAGGAGCCTGAGCGAACACGGGAACCGATATGGCTACCCCAATGACAAAACACATGATGCCAAAAAACTGCCTTTTCACGAGAAGCACTCCTTGCATGGCGTATGGACGACCATTGAGCACCATCACTCCAACAGTGACCGAGGCTCAATTCAACGGGGATCATTGCAATCTTGCCACGCTAGCTCAATGCCAAAAAAAGACTGATTTCAGCAAGAAAACGAAAATTCTGATCGTATTTTACTGATTTGCCTCACCGCTGGCTGGAACGAAGGACAAGCAAGCAGGCCACACCAGACGCTTCACGCTCTCGTACGATGCCACACTACGACTACTTTGGTTTTCCGAGTGTTACACGAAGACGCACTTCTTGACCTCCTCGCTGAACAACCACGTCAACCAACTCATCTGCCTTATGCTTACGGAGAGCACTATCGAAATCTTCAAGCCCTGTGATGGCACTGTCACCGAGACGAACAATGACATCTCCACCTTTCAGACCGCCCTTTGCTGCCGGAGAATCTTTTGCGACACCGGTAATAGCATATCCGCCACCGGGCTTTCCAAAATCGGGGATACTCCCGAAGTATGGACGATCTCCTCCACCACCTGCGAACTGCCGTGATGCAACCTCAATGTAGGACGGCCTTGGTGACACCTCGGCAAGTTCCGCCACTGCCTCGGCCACAAGGCCAGCAATGCGAGCCATACCCTCATATTCGATCTTTTCAGGCGTATCTGTGGGACGATGGTAATCAGTATGAGACCCTGTAAACATATGTAATACCGGTATCTTCTTTGCGTAAAAACTCGAGTGATCACTCGGACCAAAACCTCCCGGCTCTTTTGCAACATCAAAACCATGGGCTTCCACCAACCGATCAACTAATGCGTCAAACCCGTTTCCTGTCCCAGTGCCATGGATAATAAGTTTGTTCTCATTGAGTCGCCCAACCATGTCGAGATTCACCATCGCAACGGTATCAACAAGTGGCACTGCCGCATTTGCCGTGTAGTGCGCACTCCCAAGAAGGCCACGTTCTTCACCCGAAAAGGCTATGAAAACGATACTACGCGGAAATGGACTTTGACGCTTGAGGATACTAGCAACCTCGATCAACATCGCTGTCCCACTTGCATTATCGTCAGCTCCGTGATGAATTGCTTTTTCACCAGGGGCAGCAGAGTTTTTGCCTCCATACCCGAGGTGATCAAAATGCGCTCCCAGAATAATTGTTTCACGAGGATTAATTTTGGGGAAATCACCCGATGCCGGCCTTCCGACCCCGGGTAACATAGCAAGCACATTCTCCGACTGAGTCTCCGTCCGTTCAATACTCGTGGAGCCTTGAATTCGCCAACCCCGTAGAACCTCACTTTGGGGTAAAAATGTTTCATCGATGGTCTTTTCAATAGCGTTAAGATTACGACCAAGCGACTCTTTAATCACACGATTGATGATCTCACGGCGAATGTGCAGAATTGGGATAGTGCGTTTCGTAGACCCATCTCCAGCTCTCGTAAATTTCATCAACGTGTCTTCCGAACCGGTGTCGTTACAAAAAATGACTCCCCCGGCTTCATGCTCTGAAGCATTTGCAACCTTCCGAACAAGAGCAGCGTACCGTGAGGCCTGATTTCCTTCGAATACACTGTGTGGATTATCTTTTTGAGGCTCTTGCCGGACAACAATCACAGCAGCCCCTTTTGCAAGACTTGCATGAGGAGGATGTGACGCAAGAGGTGCGTAGTCATCATACTTCTCTGCACGAGCAGTGATACCAAATCCTGCGAATACTAATGGAAGATCGAAGTCTCCTGACCCACCGACAGCCAGTGGGGTAAAATCCTTACCAAACTCAAGCTCAATAGTTGTTCTTGTACCATCATCACGCTGGGGACCAAGAATGCTGACATGATTCTTTTGTGCATCACCCAACTTCGCCTCAAGAGTCATCATAAAGGGCTGAAAGCTATCGACTTTTCCAATCTTTGACTCAAGGCCGAGCCTTTGGAATTGCTCTGCAATCCATTCAGAGGTCTGCCTGATTCCATCTGTGCCAGGCCCGCGTCCTTCACGTTCAGGAGCTGCAAGCCATCCAACAGACTCACGAAATCGCTGAATTCGCCCTTCCTGATCCGAAGTAACGTTTGGGGCTTTTCCATACACCACGCTCAAACAGAAGAGCATCGATGCGGTAATCC
>CAXFJI010000215.1:0-5239 GCA_964003275.1 uncultured Planctomycetaceae bacterium | reverse complement strand
TCGTGGACAACGAGCTCATAGTGCATGGAGTCTCATGGTTGATCGTTACAAAGAAGATCACCCAAAAAATGCCGCTGAGCTTCAGACATTTCTTGAAGGCAGGCTACCCGATGGTTGGGACGAGAACCTGCCCGTATTTCCCCCAGATGCAAAAGGCCTCGCAAGTCGTGTTTCCTCTGGAAAAATACTACAATCTATTAGTGAAATGGTGCCGTGGTTTCTTGGTGGCTCTGCAGATCTCGCCCCCTCAACCATGACTCGCATCGAAAGTGAAAAGAGCTTTAGCCCTCATAACCTGAGTGGCCGTAATTTTCATTTTGGTATTCGAGAGCACGGAATGGCCTCTGCTTGCAATGGATTGGCACTTTCCGGGCTCCGACCATATTGTGCTACTTTTTTTGTTTTTTTTGATTACCTGAAACCCTCGCTTCGACTTTCTGCTCTCGGGCAGCTTGGCGTACTCTACATTCTGACACATGACTCCATAGGTTTAGGGGAAGATGGGCCAACCCACCAGCCAATCGAACAGCTGGCGAGCGCTCGAGCCGTACCTGGCCTTTCAGTCTTTCGACCGGGTGACGCAAATGAAGTAACCGAGACCTACAGGACCGTGCTTTCTCGAACAGATCGGCCAACGGTCATCGTACTCTCACGACAAAACATCCCTACGCTCAATCGTTCAGAAATGGGCTCAGCGTCTCATGTTGCCAGAGGTGCCTATATTCTGAAGGATACAAGCGGTGATCCAGACTGTATTCTCATTGGAACCGGAAGTGAAGTGCAGATCTGTCTTGATGCAGCTGCACAACTCCAAGAACGTGGCATCAAAGCTCGCGTTGTAAGCATGCCAAGCTGGGACCTCTTTGAGGAACAGGATTTGGCTTACCAAGAAGAGGTGTTACCTTCAGCGATAACCGCTCGTGTTGCGTGTGAAGCAGCTTGTGGCTTTGGTTGGGAAAAGTGGATTGGCACGAAGGGTGTTTTTGTGGGCATGAGGAGTTTCGGTGCTTCTGGCCCCGCCCCTGAGCTTTACAAGCATTTTGGTATTACTGCAGATGCCGTTTCTTCAGCTGCAGAGAAACTGCTCTCTTAGCGGTATGTAGTGCAACGCATTACATACTCATGGCTGATGATGAGAGTCACCAATAACGGCATCTTCCGGATGTTCTGCAGCCGCAGTTTCACCATCATCATTCCGATACAGATGGTCACCATCGTCATGAAGTTTATCAAGAAACACTCGAGAAACATGTCCGTCTTCATACAGAATATAGTGTAAGCCACCGGGATGATTACTACTCTTTTCGCATCCCGCATCAGGAGCATCTGCCATTATTGGATGATGTTCTCTTCTCTGATTAAGGTTGGGCATCAATGAACCATCATCATTGCGATAGCCAAGGGTATAACCAAAATCACCCCCCATGGTGTTAATCAGTTTATCGAAGTCTGGTCCCCCAATCGCTGACTGCAGTTCCTCAAGTGTAGGAATTCTAAATTCTTCTAGTTGCCCCCGTCGTGCTCCCGGGACCAACACTGTTCCGTCGTCAGCCTTCAATCGATGTTCCGAAACAAGCGTTGGTGCATACAGACCCGCCCGAGAGAGAGGACCAGAATCTGGCGGGGTCGGATAAAACCGTTTCGATTCAGCATAGCCCTGCAGAGCACCCGATATTTTTTGCAGATTCCTCTCAACACGAAGGTCTCGGGCATCGGATAGAGAATTAAGAAGGAGTGGAGCGACCAGCACGGCTGCTGCCAAGGCTGTTGCAGCAATAAATACCCGATCAATCCACACTCTTGAATTTACTACTGGCGTTGACGAGTCGGATCCTCGTGATATTTGAGCAGGTACTTCTACGGGATGTGACTGGATATACGAGAGCGTTCGATCAGCAAGCCCCTCAGGCGCAGCTTCAACGTGTTGATCTTTTTCCAATGGTGCGATAGCCCGCTTAAGAACCTCGAGGTCATGGCGAAGCTTCTCACCTTCACGTGGATTTTCAAGGGCTGCTTTGACCCTCAAGGTCTCTGGTTCATCCAAAGCCCCCATCAGAAAACCAATTAGATCCTCTCGCATGTCATCTCTCGTTACAGTTGATGGGTCCATGTTATTGAGTTGCAGCGTTGTCTGTCTGCCACGTTGAATTGAGTTTGACGAGTGCTGCGTGAAGCCGACTTTTCACTGTTCCAACAGGAATACCAAGAACATCTGCTGCTTCCCGATATTTCAATCCTTGGTGATACACCAGCAACAACGCAGAACGCAGTGTTTCTGGAAGATCTGCAACCGCTGCTTGCACCCATTGTCGAGCCTCCTCTTGCTCCATTTTTTCAACGGCAGTACCTTCACGACCAGAAAGCATTTCCACAAGTGCACCCGTGTCGTCCTGACCACCAGCACGATTGTCGAGACTTACCATACGATGCCGCTTGTTTCGACGCTGGGCATCGATCGCCTGATTGGTCGCTATTGTGTAGAGCCACGGCCGAAATCTCCTGCCTTCTTCAAACTGTTCCTTTTTCAAATGAATTTGTAGGAACGTTGCCTGAAAGACATCCTCGGCCATCTCGGCATTGCCTAAATAGCGTCGCAGGTAACTGAACAATTCACTTTCATAGCGACGCACAAGCGACTCAAACGCTGAGTTGTCATCGTGCCGACGAAAGCGGTTGATCAAATCTTCATCTGTCGAGCTCGTTCCCGAACCCACACCAATATCGACACCGATGTCAGTGTTCATTCCAGAAACGGAACTGGGTTCATGCAAATCCATCTTTGAGTACGAACCCCGGTTAGGGAAGGTTCGCCCCACCAGGGAACGGACGAAAACATTAATGATAAAATGTAAGTATAGCCGCGAAAAAGCGTACATGGCGACTATTCGGTTTTGCTGAAGTTTGCCTCTTATTTGACTTTTTCAGCCAAAACGCCCACATTTCCGGAAATTCATATGGCTACTTCCCGTCAACATTACCGCTGGGCCACTTCAGGCGACCTTAACGCTTTTTTTGGGCTTTCTCTCGATAATCTTGCTGGGCTCGTCCTAATGGTTTCCCTTCTTGGAGCAGCTTTTGGCTTCCCAGTAGACTTTGCTTTAGGGCATCTTGTTCCAGGAACCGCCATTGGAGTGGTCATTGGAGATATCATCTTCACGTGGATGGCGTTTCGACTGGCCCGGAGAACGGGTCGTTCTGATGTGACAGCGATGCCTCTTGGTCTGGATACTCCAAGTACCTTTGGAATGGTGTTTTTTGTACTGGGACCAGCGTTTCGTAGCTCCCTTGAAGGTGGCCTCGACATTCAGGCAGCTGCCCAACATGCATGGCACATCGGCATGTGTGCAATTGTCATAAGCGGCTTTTTCAAAATTGCCTGTGCTATCATTGCTGGACCAATACGTCGTATCGTGCCAAGAGCAGGACTACTCGGAAGCCTCGCTGCCATTGCACTGGCTTTGATCTCCTTTCTTCCTCTTTTGGAAATTCTTGGTACACCACTAGTAGGCCTTGTCTCTCTTGGTATTGTTCTTGCCACACTCACTGCTCGAATATCATTCCCATTTCGCATCCCCGGTGCCCTCGCTGCACTTTTAGTTGGTCTTGTGATCCAATTTATCGGAACACAAACTGGATGGATTCCTCATGCAATCAGTCATTCAACAATTGATCCCAGTGCAGCTATTTGGCCAACGGCATGGCTTTCGGCCTTCCGTTTTGAATGGATTGAAGCCTGGAGTGACTCGATCAAATATCTTCCAGTTGTCATCCCATTCGCTCTTGGGACTGTTGTTGGAGGGATAGACTGTACTGAAAGTGCTGCAGCTGCTGGAGACGAGTACAACACAGCGAGAATAATTAGCGTAGAAGGCTTTGCAACGATTATCGCTGGTCTTTGCGGAGGAGTTATTCAAACAACACCGTACATTGGTCATCCTGCATATAAATCGATGGGAGGCCGAGCAGCCTATACTTTGGCGACAGCCACCATGATTGGTTTTGTAGGACTCACCGGCACATTTGCATATCTCTATGAATCAATACCCGGACCTGCAATTTTACCAATTCTTGTTTTTATTGGCCTCGAAATCACTGCACAAAGTTTTCACGCAACACCACAACGACACTATGCTGCAGTAGCTGTTGCTTGCATACCCGCTCTGGCTGCACTGGTTTCCCTCCAGGCAGAAAAACTCATTGCAGCAGGTGCCAACCCTACTGGATCCCTTGCACACGACGTATTTTCAATGCGTCTTCTTGCATCAGGTTTTATTCTCACAAGCCTGCTCTGGGCCGGCATGACTACCGCATTGATTGACCATAAACTTGGTGCAGCAGCGGGTTGGTGCTTGGCCGCGGCGGGACTCACTGCTTTTGGCGTCATTCACTCACCATTTGGAGACGGTAGAATGTTCCTGCCGTGGGCCACCGGGACACTACCAGCAGAAGCCATTGGACGAGGACCTATCGAGATGTCTCTGGCCTATCTCACCCTTGGCTTTATTTTCTTTGCGTGGCGATTTGCAGCACGATCTGGAAAGACCTGATCGATCGACATTTACTTCGTCATTTTCGACGAAAAACATTCACCAGAACAACAAGCACTGCGAATAAACCAGCGGCGATCACTCCAAACCAGCGAACATTTGCCCAGATACTGAGCCCTGCACCAAGCGTTGCAACAGAAATTGCCAGAATCATCACAGCATTGACAAGTACTCGTGTGAAACCAGTCGGCATCGCATCGCCGAGCAATGACCTACTGTTCATCATGAGAAAGAACGTGATATATGCAATTGGAAGTAAGACCATGCCAAAATTACTCGTCGGCACTGCAAGCCAAAAGCGTGCTTGTTCATCTCCCCATAAAGCAAGAAAACCAAGTCCCCCGCACACGCCTGGGTATATCGCACCAAGCCGATAGACAACTACATCGTCAGAACGACCGGTCAGCTCCGTAACACAGAAGCCATTGATTAACATCAGGATAATAATGGTAGAAATTGCCATACCAAGAACACCGACACCAAAGATCTTCTGTGTCAGCCCTCCTTCTCCAAAAAGATTTTCCAATGCACTTGCAAGTGCAAAAGCATCTTTCTTCACAAGCATGGCTGCTAGTTGACGATCTGCTTTTGGAAAGGCATCAAGTCGTTTATTCACTTCAGCAACTGACAGCGTCGCCAATGCTTCTTCACCAATCTCATCTTTAAGACGTTTTTCCATATTTAATCGATAT
>CAXFJI010000214.1:0-5270 GCA_964003275.1 uncultured Planctomycetaceae bacterium | reverse complement strand
CGGCATGGGGTGCGGTAGATAGAGAAAAAAGTGTTGATGCCTATGTCGTGCAATAAAATCAACGGTGGCCTTTGTGCATTGTGAGGCGAGGAGATTGCGATCAACGGGTGCTTCGATGACATCTTCTTCCTTGATCAGTGGGAGAGGTGGCCATGGTGTCCCTTCCCGAGGGGTCATGTCATCGCTATAGGGGATCCCGAGATATTCATCGAAGCCGTGTCTCGTTGGAAGAAACGATGGCTGATCTCCTAGATGCCACTTGCCAAAGATGCCGGTTGTATATCCAACGCTTTTGAGCACTTCAGCAATGGTTCTCTCATCAGGATGAAGGCCCTTGCTCGACACGGGCCGAAGGACAGCACTGCCAGTTTCACTTTCATGCATGTTAACCCGTCGAGGGTAGCAGCCTGTCAGAAGAGCGGCTCGACTAGGAGTGCACACACCGCTTGCTGAATAAAAACTATTTAGTTTGAGACCTTCTTCCGCAAGACGGTCGATGTGTGGCGTTCGATGCTGTTGCGATCCGGTGCAGCCAAGGTCGCCGTGGCCAAGGTTGTCGACAAAGAAAAGAATGATGTTGGGATGCTTCTGTGGAGCCGCCAATGACCGTGTCGGCAGTAAACATACGGCCCATGCAATAGCAAGAACTGTTGATAACAATGCCTTTCGCATCAATGGATCCATCTGCACGACACTCCCAGAACGGTTCATACTCCGAATGCGTGATTCATCTGATTTGCAATGGTTCGAAGATGTGCTTCGTCCCCGCCCGGACGTTCTGCAGCAACCCACCCATAAAAGTTGATATCAATGAGTGACTTTCGAACATCTGCAAAATCGATGTCTCCTTCTCCGATTGGCTTGAAGGCATCTTCTGTGCGTGAGAACCCTTTGACGTCAAGCTTGCGCACGCGGTGCCCAAGCGTTCGAATCCAGTCACCCATAGAGCCGTATTTCCAATGATTTCCGATATCAAACTGCATTCCGATCCATGGAGAATTAAACTCATCAACATACCGAGCGAATTTGTCGGCTGTTTGTTTGGAATCACCGCTGTGGTCATACAAAAACTGATTCCAGACATTTTCAATCAGGATTTGTACGCCACATTCAGCTGCCAGTGGAATGGCCTCTGCAATGTTGTCGCGTGAACGTTTCCAGATTTCTCCTTCTGGTCCATCACTCCCCCGCCCGACAACCAACAGAACGCTATGACCTCCTACAGCATGAGTGTCCTCAATAGCACGGCGAAGGTCTTTGAGGGCCTCGGCCCGTGTTGAAGCATCAGGGCTTGTGTGCCGAATCTTCCAATGTGTTGCACACACACACCCATCAACGGGAAACCCGGTCTCTGTGATAGCTTGCTGTGTTTCCTCGACGTCATTCCCCGGAAACTTCATTTCAACGCCATCAAAGCCAGCGGCTCGGGCAATGCGAAATCGTTCAGCAAGCGACACACCTGGTGCCTTGATCATTCCGATCTTCAGTGTTTTTTTGATTCTTCCTGTCAGTTCACCCGCCACACTTTTCGAATGAGCACCCCCCCCAGTCAGTGATGCAGCAACGCCAACGATGGACGGTGGTACAAGCGAGGCCTGTTGAAGAAAATGTCTGCGACTCAGAGAGTGAGTGTGGCGCGATATCACAGGTGTCGTATCAGCAGATGCTTGTGATGGGATGTCCATGAGATTCTCCAAAGACGACAAAACACGGCGAGGGGATTTTACGCACAGAATACAGCCATTAGTCTACGATAGAAGGTCTCCGTTTCGCCAATGCGGACAAGGGGGCATAATATCACGGTCTGTGATGGCAGTTGGATGCGATGGGAGGAAACGTTATGGGCATGTTGAAAATCATGGCATGTGCCGTCGTTGTTTTCTTTTCTCCATGTGTAATGGCAAATGATGCCACAACCACTGGACTCCGTGCGGGTGCTGCTGTCGTTAACATCACACCCCCTCTTGGGGAAACGATTGTTGGGGCATTTCATCCATTTGCAGCCACGCATATTCATGACGAACTGCATGCCCGATGTTTGGTGATCGATGATGGCAACACAACGCTTGCGTTTGTTGTATGTGATCTTCTGGGGATTCATCGTTCTGTCAGCGATGGAGCACGGCGATGCATCGCAGATGAGTTGAAGATTCCGTTGGAGCATGTACTCATCGCTGCAACACACACCCATTCTGCTGCAACTGCACTTGGGGGTGCGGACACTGAGCGTTTCCAGCCGGTTCAGAATGCGTTGACATCCTATCAGGCATTTGTTGTACGAAGAATTGCGGATGGCGTGAGGAGAGCTTCAAATCTTCTGCGTCCGGCAGTATTCGCTGCGGGTGCAGTGGATATACCGGAGCATGTCTTTAACAGACGTTGGTTCATGCGGCCGGGTGCCATGCCTGAGAATCCGTTCGGGTTTAAGGATGAACTGGTCAAGATGAATCCTCCAAGGGGGAATGCCAATCTTGATCGTCCTGCCGGTCCAACAGATCCAACGCTCTCATTTCTTGTCTTTCGCGAGCCGGATGGGGAACTTATTTCTATCTTTGGAACGTATTCGCTCCATTATGTTGGTGGAGTGCCCCGTGGTCATGTATCGGCGGACTATTTTGGTATTGTCTGCGATGAGCTCGCGCGACTCACCCATGGGGATCAAACTGATCCACCGTGTGTCGCCATGTTGGCCAACGGTACGAGTGGAGATATCAATAACATCAACTTCCGTGAGCGCAGCGTAAAACGTGAGCCGTATGAGCAAATGCGGTTTGTTGCCAAGGACGTAGCAGCCAAGATTCTGGAAGCCATGAAAGGCTTGCACTACAGCAAGGACGTGCCCTTGGATGTGCGGTATGCCGAGCCTTTGATTAAGGCCCGTCATCCAACCAGGAAAGAACTCAACTGGGCAAATCGTGTTAAGGAGGAGCCTGTAAACCAAGAAAGTCGAAAAACACTTTCACAGATTTATGCCGATCGTGTTCTTGCCTTAGAGAAACAGCCCGACTCATTTCCTGTTCCGCTACAGGTATTTAAAATTGGCCCAGTCTGTATTGGAACAATGCCCTGTGAGGTTTTCTGTGAGATTGGTCTAGAATTTCGACGCCGAAGTGGTGGCGATCCAGGGTTTCTTGTTTCGCTGAGCCATGGCTATCTCGGGTATCTGCCGACTCCCCGCCAACATGACTACGGTGGGTATGAGACATGGCCCGGTACAAATCGACTGACTCGCGACGCCTCGGAAACGATGCTTTCGACCTTAATTGAGATGTGTGCTGAAGTGAATGCACCACGTCAGAGCAACCAGCCCCCGCAGGATGTGTCTCAGTTTCAGATTGATCCTGGATTAGTGATCGACTTAGTGGCAAGGGAACCAGATATTGTTGATCCTGTTGCAATAGCATTTGATGAGAATGGATTCCTGTGGGTTGCAGAGATGCGGGATTATCCGACAGGCCCGGCTGATGGAGGTCGGCCATTATCAAGGATCTCAGTTCTGAAGGATCATGACGGGGACGGATACTTTGAACATGTTGAACGTTTTGCAGATGAACTGTCATTCTGTAATGGTCTTCAGCCATGGCTTGGTGGCGTCATTGCGACCTGCGCGGGTCGCGTCGCATGGCTGCATGATTCAGATGGTGACGGTCGGGCAGATAAAGATGTCACGCTCTTCAAGGGCTTCTCGGAGCAGAACTCACAACTGAGAGCAAATCATCCAGTATTAGGAAGAAATGGGAAAGTCTATGTTGCCAATGGGCTTCGTGGTGGATCGGTAGTTGCCGTTGATGATCGGTGGCAACACACTGAGCAACAGGATATGAACCCACTTGAGATTCGTGGTCATGACTTCTGTTTTGATCCAGGTGGAGGCGAGTATTGCATGGTGAGTGGTCATGGCCAGTTTGGTCTCACCTTTGATGATTTTGGGACGCGATTCATTTGTAGTAATAGGAATCCGTGCATCCAAGTCATGCTTGAGGAAACAGCACTTTCCCGTAACCCATCCCTTGTCTTGAAAAGTGTAGTTCAGGATGCTGCACCAGCTGGTACATCATCCCGGCTGTATCCACGTTCAAAGGGGTGGACGACATCAAACCTGCATGCTGGTCAGTTTACAGCCGCATGTGGAGTTACGATTTATCGGGGGAGTGGACTTCCACGTGCGTACAACGGTGATGCATTTACGTGCGATCCCACTGGCAACCTGATTCATCGTTCACGCTTAAAGCGTCAGGGAGTGACATATTCCTCTCACGTGAACAACCAGAAGCGTGAGTTTCTTGCATCAAGTGATGAGTGGTTTCGTCCTGTCAATCTCACGTGTGGTCCAGATGGTTATCTGTATGTTGTCGACATGTGCCGAGCAGTGATCGAGCATCCAGACTTTATGCCGGAAGAACTCAAGAAGCGGCCTGATCTTCGGGATGGTGACCACCACGGTCGGATCTGGCGAATTCGTCCCAAGGGAAGCACGTCCAGCCCGCAATACGTGATACCGGCGAAGCAATCAGTCAAGCAACTTGCCTCATTACTGCATCATTCAAATGGGTGGCACCGAGATACAGCCATGCGCCGACTTCTTGAGGCTGGGGCGAACAAACAGGTGAGACAATGTGTCAGAGAAGAAGTCTTTGGTTCACTCCCGGCTGGGCGGTCACAGTCGCTGCAGTTGCTTGCAGCTCTGGACAGTATTGATCCCGATGTCCTCTGTCGGTCATGTATTGATGATCATGCACGAGTACGGGAAACAGCTGTTGCGTTGATGGGTGACTATTGTGAAACACATGAAACGCTTAAGCAGTATCTCTTGCGGGCTGCTCGGGATCCTGATGCGGCTGTGCGATTCAGGGCTGCCATCAGTATTGGACAGATGCGAGAATCTGTCTCGCAGAAGAATGGGCCAGAGATTATTCAGGCACTCGCTGACATTGTGATTGCTGCACCACACGATCCATGGACATTAGCGGCAGTGGGTACTGCTGTGTCTGGCTGTGCTGTGCCAGTACTCGAAGACATACTCAAGCGAGATATCCACACTGTGCCAACACGCCTCATCGGTTACTTCGCGGAGCTTGCTGCTGCCAGTGATGAATCACTTGATAGGTTGATTCAACAAGTCGGTGCTCTCGAAAACGCCCAAGACCTCTGGTTAGCTTTTGCGGAAGGTCTTGGCGGTGGGCTTGGGCGCCGTCGGACGACGGTAGAAGCTCTTTCAAAAGCACTTTCAAGAGAGAGCCGCCAGGTATTGGATACCATCTTCAAGGAGG
>CAXFJI010000213.1:0-5292 GCA_964003275.1 uncultured Planctomycetaceae bacterium | reverse complement strand
ATGCACCTGATGAGTTGTTTTATCAATCTGGTGTTGATGAGAATGTCTTCGGACGCATTGTGGTCATCGATGTGCCCGGCGATGACTGACACGCCATCTTCAGCAGCGAGTGACATCGTGCTGCTATCCGATTTTCATCAAACACTCGACGCTGGCAGTCGTGTATCGGGATGTCCATAAAAGGTCAGACAGATCACAGACACCCTGACAATGGACGTCACAAGACAAAACTTAAACCTGCATACCCTGTGACACGAACCCACCATACTGTTTTTGCATGACATTTTAGAATTTGTGATTTTAGTGCTACCATTGTGTCATAGAGGATGTCCACGTTTGCTTTGTAATGCTGGTATATACTACCACGATAACCGTTCAAACGAGACTCATTCAAAACGAAGTCTGTAAGGCGAGAAACAATGCATGTGAACAAAATACTCACAGCACTCGTGATGATCCTGCCTCTGTGTAAAGACAGCTGTTCACAAGAAATCGATTTTGTTCACGACATTCGACCTCTTCTTTCCGATGCATGTTATACGTGTCATGGGCCTGATGCTGAGGCCAGATCGACTGAACTTCGGCTTGATCGCCGTGAGTCAGCACTCCATTCAAAAGTACTCTCTTCCGGCGAAATGCTTCAGCGCCTGAGGTCAACTGATCCAGAAGAACGGATGCCGCCACCCGATTCCAATCGGGAATTATCCAGTGACGATCGAGCAAAACTGATCGCATGGCTTGAAGCTGGTGCACCATGGCCAAAGGATGACCGGCACTGGGCTTTTGTTCCACCAGAACGGCCGTCGGTTCCGACTGTCAGGCAATCTGAATGGATGCACAATGCAATTGATGCATTTGTGCTTGATGTCCTTGAACACAATAACCTTCGACCGTCACCCAGGTCTGATAAGGCAACATTGTTGCGACGTGTGACATTCGATCTCACTGGCCTGCCACCAACCACGCAGGAGCTCGATGACTTCTTGGCTGACTCATCGGCTACCGCCTACGAAAGAGTCGTTGATCGTCTGCTTGCGTCTGAAAAATTTGGTGAACATATGGCTCTGGATTGGCTGGAGGCATCACGATATGCAGATACTGATGGGTATCAGAATGACCGCCTTCGATATATGTGGGTATGGCGTGATTGGTTGATTAGTGCACTGAATAACAATATGCCCTTTGATCAATTTGTGACCGAACAAATGGCCGGTGATCTTCTACCAGACCGCAACGTTTTCACTCAGATAGCAACAGGTTTTAATCGGAACCATCGAATCAACTCAGAAGCAGGATCCATTCCTGATGAATGGGTTGTTGAGTACGTTGCCGATCGCGTTGAAACAGCAGGTACGGTCTTTCTTGGCCTCACCATGACATGTTCTCGATGTCATGATCACAAATATGACCCCATCACGCAGCGAGACTTTTACAGCATGTTTGCATTCTTCAATAACATTGCTGAAGCAGGCCTCGGCCCAAACAATGGCAATAGCCCACCGTTCATTTCCATTCCTGATTCATGGCCACATCTCTCTGAGGAAGAATCCGCATTTATTCAGCCAGACCCATTAAAGATAGATGTTGTCCAGGGAAATGTTCCACGGCCACAGAAAGGCTCACCCCAAACGGTCATGGTGCTCAGTGAATTGCCCAAGCCTCGCGATACGTATCGACTCATTCGTGGCCTGTATGACCAACCCGACACAAGTGAAAAACTGATACCGGCAACTCCTGCCGTCCTTGGTGCCTGGCGGAAACCATGGCCGAAAAACCGATTGGGGTTTGCACGCTGGCTGACAAGTCCTGAAAACCCACTTCCTGCCCGCGTTACGATCAACCGAATGTGGCAGCACTATTTTGGCATTGGTTTGGTTAAAACAAGTGAGAACTTTGGTGTCCAGGGTGACATGCCTTCCCATCCCAAGCTGCTCGATTGGCTTGCCACCGAGTTTGTTCGGTGCGGATGGGATACAAAAGCCATGCATAAGTTGATTGTAATGAGTGCAACCTACCAACAATCATCCGCGGTGAGCACAGACCTCCTTGACCGTGATCCGGAAAATCGTCTTCTCGCCCGAGGCCCTCGTCGTCGCCTGTCACCTTTTGCTATTCGAGATATGGCACTCTTCACAAGTGGACTCTTGGTAGAAGCAATTGGCGGCCCCTCTGTCAAACCATACATGCCACCAGGAATCTGGAAAAGCATATCGAACGCCAAGTACAAACAGGATCAAGGCAACAAACTCTATCGCCGCAGCATGTATACCTATTGGCGGCGGACAGTCCCGCCACCAACGATGATGGCCTTCAATGCAGCTGCTCGTGAAACATGTACTGTTCGAAGTGATGTGACCACGACTCCACTGCAGGCACTCACGTTACTCAACAATATTACATTCGTTGAGTCTGCGCGTTTCTTGGCTGAACGCATGCTCGATCAACCTGACAGTCATCCACGCAATCGAATACGGTGGGCATTTCGCTCTGTGACGAGCCGTCAGCCAACATCGAATGAGATTGCCTGCCTCGAAGAGGATCTTTCACACTTTCTGACGGATTTTATTGACCATCCCACATCAGCAAAAAAACTGCTCGCTATCGGCGAAAAACCTTTTGACAAAAAGCTCGATATTCCAACACTTGCGGCGTATACCCTTATTGCAAATACGATCCTAAATCTTGATGAGGCGATGAGCCAAAACTGATGCTTGAACAGAATCCCATCATGGGATGAGCAGGAACACTATGAACACATACAAAGAACTGATAACTCAACAGACGCGTCGCTCATTTCTCGAGGGTAGCCTCCTCGGCCTTGGAGCTGTTGCATTGAGTGAATTATCGGCAGAGAACACGTTGGCAATGGCTGCTCAACCTCGTACTGGTGTGGATGGTGGCCTTGAAGCGCTGCCGCATTTCCCTCCAAAAGTTCGTCGGGTTATCTATCTCTTTCAGTCGGGTGGTCCAGCACAGATGGACTTGTTTGACTATAAGCCTGACCTTCAGAAAAAGTTCGGTGAGGAAGTGCCTCGGTCGGTCTATCCAGATGAACGAAAAACGACCATGACATCTGGCCAGAAGTCTTTCCCCGTCGCTCCATCATCACTCACGTTTAGGCAACATGGCAAAAGTGGAACCTGGCTCAGCGATGCTCAAAAACATCTTGCTGGCGTTGTCGATGATCTGTGCGTCGTAAGGAGCATGTACACAGATGCTATCAATCATGACCCGGCTGCAACACTTTTTCAGACAGGATCAGTGATTGCTGGCCGACCAAGCATGGGCGCCTGGGTGAGTTATGGACTTGGCAGTGAAAATGCCAATCTCCCATCGTTTGTAGCACTCACATCCAATGGAACGGCTAAAGCAGGACAGCCACTGTACGATCGGTTATGGGGAGCAGGATTTCTACCGGGGCGTTTTCAAGGGGTCAAATTTCGCGGCCAGGGAGATCCCATTCTCGATCTTTACAATCCACCCGGCATGACTCGTGAACAGCGACGACGAACACTTGATTCGTTAGTTCGATTGAATACTGAGCAGGCCAGTCACTTCAATGATCCGACCATTGCAACTCGTATTGCACAATATGAGCTCGCATTTCGCATGCAGATGAGTGTCCCTGAACTCATCGATGTTCAGAGTGAACCAAAAAACATCCTCGATCTATATGGCCCAGAAGCAACTCATGTTGGGAAGTATGCCTACAACTGCCTTCTTGCGAGGCGACTCGCAGAACGCGGGGTTCGTTTTATTCAGCTGTATCATCGTGGATGGGATGCTCACAATAACGCACCCAAGGGCGTGAAGGCACAATGCAAGGATACGGATCAGCCAACGGCTGCTCTTATCAAAGACCTGAAACAACGTGGCATGCTCGACGATACGCTCATCGTGTGGGGAGGTGAGTTTGGTCGAACAATCTACTGCCAGGGCAAGCTTACTCCGCAGAATTATGGCCGTGACCATCATCCAAATTGTTTCACCTATTGGCTGGCAGGCGGCGGTGTCAAAGGGGGAATGACATACGGTCGCACAGACGATTACAGTGTCAACGTGGTTGAACATCCAGTGCATGTACATGATCTACAAGCCACAATTCTTCACCAGCTTGGCATCAATCACGAAAAGCTCACCTACCGCTTTCAAGGACGGCACTATCGCCTCACAGATGTCCATGGGAATGTGGTTGAGGATCTTCTCGCATAGCGACCTGTATACCCAGACTCTTAATCCTGTCGCTCCTGCACCAGCACGGCCCAGCCGACATTCGCAAGGTCTGATGGTCGTCCAGGAATAATAATTGGCTCAGCTGCAGCAATACGCTGCGACGCACCCCCAATATCAATGGCTGTCACTTTCTGTGGCGATTGAGCCGCTGCCCTTCTTAATCGCTCGACTATCAATGGATCAGCTCTCACATCCTGTGCCTCAATCGCAACATCACCTCCATCAAGATTTGGATTTTCCAGAATGAGACCGCCAAGCGGTTCACCATCAATACTATCGTCACGAAGGTCGATGACTGCTACTGCAAACGGCTTGTTCGAAGCATTCCACTCGCCAATACCATTGAGTGAATGAAATAATACGCCAACATCGAACGTCATCATCAAAACACCCAGACATTGCTTATTGCCAGCATCCGATGGAGCATTCCAGATGGGTGTGGAGAAGGCAACCTTCAACGTTCCCGTTGTCATACTTTTGTAGACGGTTGACCGATGCGACTCTCTGATTGGTCGGGATGGGGTGCCTGCAGGAAGATCTTGATTTCCGCCGTGGAAGTAATCCCGATGAGAAAAACGTTTTCCGATGGTTGAACCAGGCGGTGAACGGGCAATCTGCACGCCTTTTGCGTCACAGACCGCCCAACATTCAGCATCAACTGCTTCCCTATTGGCAAATGCAATGTCATCCAGGATTGCTTGTACCTGAATCCATTGAGATTCAGGTACGCCATCCGACGGAACAGATACTGAAAGCGCCTCCATAAGCGATTGGTTCTGAGCTTCGTGCTCGAGCATTCTCCATCGAGAATCAACCTGAAGGGCAGCCGTACCAGCGGCGAGTTTTGCAGCCATCGATAAGGCCGTTTGACGAGCTTCCTGCTCTTCGGTTGCCATCTTTTTGAGGAGGATAGCCGAACTCGCAGCAAGCACCAAAAGTAACGCTAATGACACAATACCCAGTTGTGCAAGTTTTCGATGTCGTCGACTCCAACGTGCGACTTTACGAAGGACTGGCTCGCGATATGCCGATACAGGAAGGTCAGCCAGATAATGCTCA
>CAXFJI010000212.1:0-5302 GCA_964003275.1 uncultured Planctomycetaceae bacterium | reverse complement strand
CGTCCGCTCACGAGAGACCGCCTATAGTTCTTTCATGGGCGTAGGCTTCAGTGACATAAGCGTTCTTCTTTCACTTGACCGTGAAGAGCGGATTTCCAAGTTTTCTTCCTTTTTGCCTATCCACAATTTGCCAGATCCATCGCCTGCTGACTGTGCCGCAACCATTCGCGGAGGACGACGAGCAGCGTTACGTCAATTATCTGCTTTAGATCCAATTGCTTATAGAGATTCTCGCAACTACGTCGATGGTGCAGTATCCGGCCTCTCTCCGTGGATTCGTCATGGGGTTCTGTCTTTGGCTGAAGTTCGTGATACCGCACTTGCATACTCGCCTTCCACTCAAGCAGCAGAAAAGTTTATCACGGAATTAGGCTGGCGATTTTATTGGCGAAAAGTGCAGGCATCTCTACGCCATAAAATTCGACACAACATTGAGCCACCTCGCATGAAGTCAAGGCAGCAGAATGCTCCAACATCTATTCCCAACGATGTGCTCAATGCAGAAACGGGCATGGACTGTATTGATACTTTTGTGAAACGACTCCATCACACTGGTTGGCTTCACAATCATGAACGCATGTGGCTGGCATCCTGGCTGATTCACTCACGTGGTGTTCGTTGGCAGGACGGAGCAGATTGGTTTCTTTCCCACCTGCTTGATGGTGACCTCGCAAGCAATCATCTTTCCTGGCAATGGATTGCCGGCACCTTTTCATCTAAACCATACATTTTTAATCGTGAGAATCTCGAGCGTTTTACGCATGGACAATTTTGTAGCAACTGCCACCTCTTTGGTAAGTGTGATGTAGAAGGCAGCTATGACCAACTGACGAGAAGACTGTTTGTTGGTGAATACTCAACTCATCCGCCAAAGCACATCCCCCCTGCCCCTCGTTGGCAAACCGACTACAACAACATCTCAAGCAAACCGCTTGTATGGATAACGCTCGATTCTCTTTCTGCAACAAGTCCTGCCGCTGCACGCTCTTCAGAAAGTCTAAAATTATTTGTTTTCGACCCTGTGTGGTTTACAACAGAAAAACCATCACTGAAACGACTTACCTTCATTTTTGATTCTCTGGCAGAAATAGAAGGAATTCACATTATGTTTGCTGATACCGCCTCAGCCATACTTGAGTTTGCTGCTTTTCATGGCTGTAAAGATGTACTCCTTACATCAACCTCGTGCCCAGATACACGCTCTATCACTGATAGACTCATTCCCCATATCCCCGTACACGTCATAGCTGAGGAACCGTTTTGTGACGACTCAGGCGTAACAGATATTAGGCGGTTTTCTCGATTCTGGAAAAAGGTTTCCTCATCCGCATTGCGTACAACATCACACCAGTAAGCATGTTTCTCTACAGTACACCGAGTGCCTCAACAAAACTACATAGAATTTCGGTGGGGATTGACGTTTCTGTGCCTTCTGGCAAAACGCCAACGTCATACCCTGCCTTTTTCAGCCGATCACAATCAGAAACAATCCGAGATGGCAGCTTACCGTCAGTTCGTGATGGAGCAAATAAGATCCATCGAAATCTCCCTGGCTCAGCGTTCCTGATTTCTGACTGCCTAGGCAGAGCAGCTTCATGAAGTACAACACCTCTGATAGCCGGACCCAGAGCCTCTGCCACAAGCCAACTAAAAGCTCCTCCGGCTCCCGTTCCAGCAACAGCTAAACGGAGCTCATCGATATCACGACGACTACGAAGTGACTCAATGGAGCGAGCAACGTTTTGAATATCTACACGCCCCCACCGCTGTGGATCGGCTGAACCTGGAAATATAATTGCAACTCCATAACGATTAGCCGCTGCTTGCCAGATAGCTGCTTCCTCAACATCAACGGGACCATGAGGCCGACCAAAATAGATGAGTACTCCAACTACATCTTCTTTTTTCCCAACTGGAATCACCGCAATAGGCGGAGCCGATATTTCGGCCGCCTCAAGCTTTACAACTGCTGGGGGGCTTGGCAAATCCAAACGTGCAGGCACGTCTTCAGGAACGCCATCGGGCATCACCACTGTTGTCATCTTGTGACTTTGTTCACCTCCATCACTATCCCTAACAATGAGTGTGACTGATTCACCGACTTCAATACCAGAAAGGACTCCTGCCAACATTGAAACGGATGAGACGGGCATGGGCTCAACATTCTTTGCTGAATACTTAATCGACTGAATCGTTACGCCCTCAACAATGCCTGATTCTGAAGCTGGGCTATCCGGCCAAACCCAATCTACCTCTACTGCTCCACGTTGTGTTTCACGATTACTCTTCAAGCTAGATCGCTTTGGAACAATCCCAATCATGGACCTTCTCCAAGGCGGGAGCGTTGCCACAAGACGCGGCATCACGGTTATCCGCTGGACATCATCCTTCTGTGATGGGTTTTCTCGCTCAACAACCATTGCCATCTGATCTCCCGCGTAAAAAGAAGACATGGCATGCCGTACGTCAGCTATTCGTGAAACAGAACGCCCCCCCACATCAACAATGCGATCACCAGACTGCAAGCCAACTTTAGCAGCAGGTGATCCTGGCCGACTTGTTGCAATAATTGGTGGGCCAGTGAATACATCACGGGATCGGTAAGAGATTCCTAATATCCCCGCAGCAATTGTTTCTCCGGCCTTCAGTCGAGGAAGCACACGCAGAATATCTTCAACGGGAACCGCAAACCCAATACCTGAATCGTACAGTTCTGTACCCTGCATCATTCCGGCCGTTTCAGCAGGCATCGGCGCCAACATGCCAATAAAGTCACCATGAATATCCACCAAGGCACCACCGTAATTCACAGGTGAAACCGCAGCATCAGTTTGTAAAGCTCTTCCCCACGCTCGATTCACGGCAGACAGAATACCCACTGCTATATTTGGTGTTCTGGCATCCCAACCACGAGCCACGCAAATTGTCCACTGGCCGACATTCAGACTGTTTTTTGAGACAGTCTGATCGATGGGCTTCAGCGGAAAAGAATTTTCCATTTTGAGGAGAACCAGTCCCCGTGAAACATCCCTCCCAACAACTCGAGCAACACGTCGTACTAAAGTGGCACCCTTCGCATCTGCAATCACAACCATTGATTCTTTTTTATCAACAGGAACAGCAAACGATGTCGTGAGAACCCATCCCTCTTGGTCAACAACTATTCCCGTAGAAGGCCCCCGCGACAGACTGTCATCATTTGTTTCTGATGAAAAACCAACTGGCTCAATTCTCACCACAGCATGGGCGATCTTAGCTGCAGCAGTTTGAAAAGCATGCTCTTCCGCAATATCGACGGACTCTGCATTGGCCGAAAGGTTGGTGCGCATGAAGACAAACGATGTACTGACAAAGGCCATGCTGAAAATCAGTCTGCTCAGAAACTTCATCAGTTATCCTCTTTTGTTTCTTTTTCGATATCATCTTGCGTGTCCCTCAAGGCAGATGAATCTTTCAAAAGCGGCAACGGCCCAAGATCAACATCAATAATTTCTCCTTGACGCACAATTGTTATTTGCACTTGATCACCCGTCTCAATGAGCCCCAGCGCACGCTGAACTGCGTCTCGTGATTGCACGACTCGACCGTTTACTGCCACAACAAGGTCGTCTGGGATCAGGCCAGCTTTTTCAGCAGGAGAACCAACCCAAACTGATTCGATAAATGGCGGAGTCCGATTCAGAAGATCAGGAACAAGCACAAGACCAAGAATAGTAGGGTCAAACAACAAGGCATTCCGTGGCGGTGGCGATGAGACGGTACCTGAACGGATATCATCGTAGCTTTCCAAAAGTTCTTCGACCGGAATAGCGTAGCTTAGCCATAACCCTGAATTGGATGCTCGAAGCTCCTTGCCAAGCATACCAATGAGATGCCCCTCCAAATCAACAAGAGCCCCCCCCGGTGAACCTGGATTATTCGTCGTACAGTCGACGATGTAGACATTTCCTCTAAATGGAATTTCATAACCGCCGCGTCTAGCCTGCAACGGCACATATGCAGACACAACACCATGCTGCACACTAACCCTTTCATCCCCAACAGCCACACCGAATAAATTGGAAAGAGCAAACACACGAGTCCCAATGACTGTCGGACTCCTGCCGGTGCGGGCAAGGTCAAAACATGGAAGTTCATCAGCATCGAGAGACAGCAGTGCTATCTGTCGCCGAGGATCAACCCCTATCAATGTCCCGCGATAACGAACCCCATCATCCAATACACAATCTACTTGATCGGCATCAAGAACCGTGCTCATTACAGTCAAGACATGACCTTTCGAGTCTATCAGTAGACCACTTTGAAAGGCTTCAAGTCCTCGCAGGCCACCTGCCCCATAGATTTTTACAACTTTTTCTGCGGATTCAGCAATTGTTTTTTTGGACAAGGCTTTGTCCGCCATTGAACGCGAAGACATCGACATCGCCAAGCATAAAAAAACAACAAATCGCCCTACCTGCCCAACGATCACTCTTCCCTCCCTCCACCGAATGCGACAGAGTCAACCTTGAACGTACCGAAGAGAATGCCCCCTCGCCAAACATCGAAAACACGCGGCATCCCTTGTTCCGTGAACCCACCAACAAAACGGACTTCACATGGGTCAGCATCTGGTTCAGGCCAAAAGTCTATGGCTTCAACATACCCTTTTTCATTAATCGCAAACCGCACCTCAATCGCATCGACCGAAGTCGTAAGAGTATCCAGAAACCTCACAGAGCGATCCTCCCCTTCTGACGTAGCAGAAGGATGACGAAAAACAGGCGCCGTACCCCAATACTCCGTACGACCTACGGCGGCAGGGCCATCTCGAACCAGCCTCTGCCAGACAAGGAGCGCTCCAAGCAAGCCACCACTTCCCGGAGGATTAGGAGCTACATCAAGATCGGCGGTAGCATCAACCCGTGTTGTGCCCGTTGGCAAATCAATAACACCTTCAGCATCATTGAGCTGTATGCGAAATGTCCCACCATCAACAAGATCCCCTTTGAGCACCCATGTACGCGCACTTGATGCATCGACCATGGCCGACTCAATAGCCTGTGCAACACGACTCTGCTCAACCGTATTGAAGTAATGATTCACAAAACCCGGCCGTGAATCAAAAAGATCACTTATTGACGCAGGAAGTTCCTCTGGAGGATCTTGAGGAGATTTTTCCGAGGATTCATTCGGGGCTTTGGGCTCTTTCTCTGGAGAAACAATCCGTGCCAACTGAGCCGACGTATGCACAGCTGCAAGTCGCACTAATACTTCAAAACGCTTCCCCGCACGTCGATACACCAATGGCACCTGCCAGCCT